>JAPFFX010000141.1 GCA_026645375.1 Citricoccus sp. WCRC_4
GTCCTGCGTCTCCTGCATCGCGAGCACGACCGTGTCGGTGCCGTATCGGTCGGCCAGTCGGAGCACCTCGCGTTCGCAGACCGCCGTCGCCTCCGCCTGGGCCTGGAGGTCGCCCATGGCCAGGTCCGGCGCGCGCGTGTTGGACACGAGCAACAGCGCCACGACCCGGAGGTAGACGCCCTTCGACCAGACCCGCAACGGGGTGATCCGGAGTCCCTCGCTGTAATGCTCGGTCGCCGCCACCTCGAAGGATCCGGGGGTGTTCCCCCCGATGTCCGCCCAGTGCCCCTTGTTCTGGGCGAAGGCGATGATGCGGCCCTCCGAGAAGATCGGCCGCACGAAGGAGACGTCGTTGAGATGCGTGCCGCCGCGGTAGGGATCGTTGATGGCGAAGACGTCTCCAGGGTGGATGTCGTCGCCGAACTGCTCGATCACCGCCTTGCACTGGAAGTGCAGCGTGCCCACGTGGACGGCGATGTCAGCGGAGCCCTGCATCACCGTGTTCCCGGCCGCGTCGCACAGCGCGGACGAGAAGTCCCGTGAGTAGATGACGAAGGAGTAGCAGGTCCTCAGGATCTGCTCACTCATCAGGTCGACACTGGTGGCAAAGGCATTCTTCAACACCTCGAACGTCACCGGGTCGAGTGTCGTCTCGCGGGCGAGACTCGTGGAGGACTCAATAGTGTCGGTCATCAGTTCTTCTCCTCGAGATACATGCGGATGTTCAGCCACTCATCGATCTCCACCCGGGCGAAGGGTGGTACGACGGTGGTTGAATCAAATTGATTGATGATGGCCGGGCCGGCGAGACGGGTACCGGCGGCGAGCGCCTCGCGGTCGTAGACCGGGGTGTCGAGCCACCCCTCGTCCGCGAAGTAGACAGGTCGTCGTTCGATCGGGGCGTCCGGTTCCTGGGCGACCGGCTCGGTCGGGCGAAAGGAGGGTTTGGGGATCTTCCCCACTGCGGAGAGATGCAGCTGGTAGACCTCGACGGGAGTCTCGTCCTGGCGGAACGAGAACTCGCGCTCGTATTCCTCGTGAAAGGTGCGCAAGGCCTGCTCCATCGCTCCCGGTCCGCTGCCCATGGGCACCTGCAGGGAGCGCCACTGACCGCGGTAGCGCATCGAGACCTTGCGTTGGAGGATCGCGTTCTCCTCGGCTACACCCTCGTGCCGAAGTCGCGCGGAGGCCTCGGTCTCGAGCGAGACGAACGCCTCCTCCACGGCCTCCTCGTCGGTCCCGTCCACGAGACCGGTGAACATCTGGGCGAGGTCGTGCTGGATGTCCACGAGCAGGCACCCCATGGCTGAGGTGACCCCCGGGCTCGGTGGAACGACCACGGACGGGATGCCCAGTTCTCGGGCGACGTCGGCCCCGTGGAGGGCGCCCGCGCCACCGAAGGCGAGCAGGGCGAAGTCACGCGGGTCATATCCCCGGCGAATCGAGACGAGTCGAACCGCGTCCGCCATGTTGGCGTTGGCCACCGAGATGATGGCTTGAGCCGCATCCTCGAGGCCCAACCCCAGGGGCTTCGCGATGACTCGCTGGATCGCCTCCTTGGCGCGTGACCGATCGAGCGTCATTGCGCCTCCTGCGAGCGAGGTGCCGAGCCTGCCCAGCATGACGTTCGCGTCGGTGTTGGTCGGCTGGTCCCCGCCCGTGTCGTAACAGGCCGGGCCGGGATCAGCTCCTGCGGACTGCGGCCCGTTGCGCAGGGATCCGGCGATGTCGATGTGGGCGAGAGACCCGCCGCCGGCACCGATGGTGAGCACCTCGATCGAGGGGAAGGTGATCGGGTGGCCGTACTCGACCTGCCACTCCTGGGTGACCCGCAGCTCACCGCCGGCGACCATGGAGATGTCCGTGGAGGTGCCGCCCATGTCGAGGCTCACGGCGTTCTCGTATCCGCATTGTTGGGCGATGTGCTTCGCGGAGATGGCACCCGCTGCAATTCCCGAGGCGGCGAGACGGACGGGGAACTTCTCCACGAGGCGGGGCGTCATGGATCCGCCGCCTGAATGCAGGAGCAGGAGGTCTCCCTGGTAGCCGCCGTCGCGCAGCCTGTCCGCAAGCCGGTTCACGTAACCGGAGACCAGCGGTGCCAGCACCGCGTTGGAGACGGTCGTATTGAACCGCGGGTACTCGAAGATCTCGGGCAGGACCTCAGCCGATGTCGAGACCGTGGCATCCGGAATGACGTCCTCGATGATCTCCCGCATCCGGATCTCGTTCGCCGGATTCGCATAGGAGTTGAGGAAACAGACGGCGATGGTCTTGACTCCGCGGCGCTTCAACAGCTCGGCGAGCTTCCGTGCCTCTTCCTCGTCGAGCGCGGTGATGGAATTTCCCAGGTAGTCGGTCCGCTCGGTGACCTCGAAGCGGTCCCGGCGCCGGATATAGGCCGGGGAGACATCCTTGTAGGCGTCCCAGAGGTCATCCTTGGTGCCGTCGCGGATCTCGAGAATGTCGCGGAAGCCCCGTGTGGTGACCAGCGCTGCCGCCGGGAAGTTCCGAGTGATCAACGCATTCGTGGCCACCGTTGTCCCGTGCGAGAAGAGGGAGACGTCGGAAAGGTCGATCTCCCCGCGTTCGACGCCGTTCATCACGGCGACCATCGGATCATGGGGTGTCGACGGCACCTTGGTGACGCGCATCTCCTGGGTTGCATCGTCGAAGATGCAGACGTCGGTGAACGTCCCACCTACGTCCACGGCTACTCGCACCTTGCCCATCGGCTCCTCCTGAAGTCCTGCAGCTTGTCCTGTGTGCATCAACCTTCATGCCTGGATGTGGCGCGCGTCACTGGTAGATGTTTAGTCTTTCAAGTGACCGACTGTGAGAATTCCAAAAGCGGGAGGGTCTGGCCCATGGACTCGAGACCTCAGCCCTCGCCTGCATCCGCCCCTGGTGATGAAGAGGGCGCCTCAGAAGTGCGGCTCCTTCGCATCGCCCTGGAGATCATGGATTCGCTGCTCGCCGCGGTCTCCTCACCCGATCCGGTGCACACCCTGGCCTCGAAGATGGGTTCGATCTGCCGGGGCGCCTCGGTCATCTACGCCCTGGACGGTGAGATCCTGGCCAGCTCGGGCGGGGCGCCGAGTCAGCTCATCTGGAACGAGGTCGCGGCATCCAGTCAGCCAGAACTGGCCCTGGAGATCGGGCGGTGGCATGTGTTGACGCGCCGTGTTTCCCTGCAGGCGGGGATCCACGTGATCGCGATCGCCACTCGCAGTCCCGACCTGCTCTCCGAGATGGGGGGCGTTCTGCTCGACACGTCAGAACGCCTCCTGGGGGCGGTGCACGGCATCCAGTACGGCGCGGCCCTCCGGGACCGCCGTGACAACGAACAGCTCATCGCCAGCCTGCATGATGGAATCCTCCCGTCGCGGGAGCACCGTTTCTGGAGCCGTATCGCCCAATTCGGGTTCACGGCCTACCTGCCCCTTCGTGCCGTCGAGTTCGAACCCATCGACGGTGGCGTGAGCACGGAGAGCGATGTCGGACGCCTCGTCGCACGGGCCCGCGCCGACGGCATCCCCCTCCTCATCATGCTCAGCCGCCCCGACATGGATTCACCGGCCATGGTCTCGGCGATCCTGCCCGCCACCGAGGCGGCGAGCCGCTGGCTCAACCTCATGGCAGAGCATTACCTCGTCGGCGTCTCCGCCCCGTTCTCCTCCCTCGTCCAGGTCCCCGGAAGCGTGCGTGAGGCAGAGAAGGCGCTCGGAATTGCCCGGTCCTGGGCTTCCATTGCCGAGAGGCCAGAGCGCATCGGGCCCGTCCGGATCGATGAGATCGACCTCTCGACCTGGCTTCTGTCCCATGTGGACCAGCAGCAGCTCCGCACCCGGATCGGCATCACCCTGGCGCCCGTGAGCGCGGAACCCCTCAGGACGACCCTCCTCACCTATCTCGCCCTCGACCAGAACGTGGCCCGCACCGCGGAAGCCCTGTTCGTCCACCAGAACACCGTGCGCTACCGGCTCGGCAGCATCGAACAGGCGATGGGGGCATCCCTTGATTCCGCACCCGCCCTGGCGAATCTCGTCCTGGCCCTGCACCAGGAGCTCGTGCCCTACCGGTCGAAGTGGAACACCGCGCCGCCGACGTAGCGACCGGCTTGGGTCGCAGTGGGCCAGGCGAGGGGGCATCGACGGTCCGGTCTATGCTGTGTCAACGCTCACATGCCAGCCCATAGATCCGTGAAGGAGCGATCATGAGCAATGGCTCCCCCCTCTGCGAGGTCCAGCTCGAGAACGAACACTTCCGCGTGACGAAGTGGACGCTCGAACCCGGACAGACCATCCCCATGCATCGGCATGACCACGAGTACGTGGTGATTCCCCTCGCCTCCCGCACCATGCACGTGACGAACGCCGACGGCAGCCACGCTGTTGCGGAACTGGTGAGTGGGCAGAGCTACACCCGTCCTGCCGGGACGGAACACCGGGTGGAGAACCGGGAGGCCTCGGACGCGGTCGTCTTCGTCGAGGTGGAGCACCTGTGACGGGCCCGGTTGCCGTCCGGCTCGCCGCGGACGCGGATCGTGAGCCGTGGGGTGAGCTCTTCCGGGGTTATCGGGACTTCTATGGCAAGGCCCACGACCCGGCCGTCATCGACACGGTGTGGGGCTGGATCACCGACCCCGCGCACAGCACCCGCTGTCTCATCGCCGAGACCGACGGGCGTGCCATCGGGTTCGGGCATTTCCGAGCCTTCGGGCGGCCCATAGACGGCGGACATGGCCTCTACCTCGATGACCTGTTCACCGCTCCGGGTGAGCGCGGCACGGGCGCCGCCTCGGCGATCCTCCAGTTCCTCGCACAGGTCGCCCACCGTGAAGGTGCGTCTGTGGTGCGATGGATCACCGCCGAGGGCAACGAAACGGCTCGAAGGCTCTATGAACGACTCGCGACCCAGACACCCTGGGTCACGTACGACATGGCGCCGCGGTTGCGCTGACAGGTCCGGGTGCGCCCAGGCTGACGCGACCCCGGCCTCGGTCCGGTCACCGCCGCGCCGCGTCCTGGAACATCGCCAGCCGCAGGGTCCGGGCCGTGGTCATGTGCGTGCGCATGGCCTCCCGGGCCGCCTCGCCGTCCCGTGCCCGGATCCGCTCCACGATGTGCTCGTGTTCATCCAGGGCCTGGTCCCAGCGCCCGGGCCGGGTGAGCGTGGAGACGGGGGCGTGGATCTGGTGGGTGGCCAGCCGGTCCAGCAGGTCCTTGAGCACCGGGTTCCGGGTGGCCGACCACAGGGCCTCGTGGAACTCGACGTTGGTGGTCAGCCGGGTGGCGTTGTCCGGGTCCTGCAGCTCGCGGTCCCGGGCCAGCAGCGCGTCCAGGCGCACCAGGTCCATCTCCGTGCGGGCGCTCGCCGCCTCGAAGGCGGCCTGTCCCTCGAGCAGGATGCGCAGGTCATACACCTGCATCAGTTCCTCGGGGTCGAGCCGGCGCACCTGCAGCCCGCGGACGCCGCGCTCCAGCAGGCCCTCCTGCTGCAGCCGTCCCAGCGCCTCGCGCACGGGGGTGCGGGAGACCCCGAAGCGCTCCGCCAGGCCCACCTCCCGGAAGGGCGTGCCGGGCTCGTGCGCGCCGTGCAGGATCTCGGCCTTGAGCGCGGCATGGATCGCGGTCGCGTCCACCTTCACTGCCATCGGCTGTCCTTCCTGCTGGGCCTGCTGCGGCTTTCTGCCGTCTCGATGCTGCACCGATCTCGCACGAGTCCCGCCCCCGCCCGGTGGGGCAGGGACGGGACTCGCGCCGGGTCCTGCCGGCCGGCGTCGGGCCCTCGGAGCACGACGCCGGCCGGTGGGTCACGCTGTCAGGCCAGCGTACCGGCGCGGCGGCCGAAGACGACGCCGGCCGCCAGGCCCGAACCGCCGGGGTAGTTGGCCGAGAACAGCCCGCCGAGCATCTCCCCGCACACGTACAGGCCGCCGATGGGCTGGCCGTCGGCGTCCAGCACGCGGCCGTGGGTGTCCGACTTCAGTCCGCCGAAGGTGAAGGTGATGCCGCAGGTGACGGCGTAGGCGTAGAACGGGCCCTCGGTCAGCGGGGTGGCCCAGTTGGACTTCACCGGGGTGGTCTCGGCCCGGCGGCCGTCCTTGACGGTCGGATCCCACGGCACGGAGGTGTCGATCGAGGCGTTGTAGTCGGCGACCGTGGCGGCCAGGGACTGCGGGTCCACGCCGATCTTCGCGGCCAGCTCCTCAAGGGTGTCGGCCTGCTCCACGGAGATGCCGGGCATGTCGTACTCCTCGGTGCGCAGCATGGCCCGCAGGTTCGCATCGAAGACCTGGTAGGCCACCGAGCCGGGCTGCTTGAGGATCTCCCGGCCGAACTTGGCGTAGGTGTAGTTGCGGAAGTCCTCGCCCTCGTCCACGAAGCGCTGGCCCTCGGTGTTGACGATGATGCCCAGGAAGTAGGACTGGCGGGTCAGCCGGTTGGTCAGCCCGCGGTTGGACTCGTTGTCGGGGTTGAAGGCGTCCCACTGGGTGGAGTGGCAGGTGGACCAGTCACCGGCCTTCTGGGCGCCGATGGCCAGTCCGGCGGCGATCATGTCCCCGTTGTTGAACCGGGTGCCGCGGACCTTGGCGTTCTCCCAGCCCTCGCCGAGGTGCTCGCGGCGCCACTCGGCGCTGGACTCGAAACCGCCGGCGCCGAGAACGACCGATTCGGCGCGCAGCTCGGTCACCGTGCCGTCCTGCTGGCGGACCTGCACGCCGCGCACCCGGCCGTCCTCCACGATCAACCCGGACACGTCCTGGCCGAAGCGGACCTCGGTGCCGAGCTTCTCGGCCACGGCGAGGTGGTCGTGCATCAGGCCTTCGCCGCCGCCCACGTTGCCCACGTGCAGCCCGCCCCAGAACAGGTAGGAGCCGTCCTCGCGCTGGTAGGCCTGGCGCTCGTACATCAGGCGGTACTTCAGGCCCAGGGACTTCAGCCAGCGCAGGTTCGGGGCGGCCTCGTGGACCAGGGCCTCGGTCAGGTCCGGGTCGTTGCGTCCCTCGGTGACGCGGACCAGGTCCGCGGTGTAGTCCTCGGGGGAGTACGGCGGCACCACAGTGGCCGCGTGGCGCTCGTCCGGCTCGACGAGGTCGGCCAGGTCCTCCAGGCCCGCGTGGGCGATGCGGGTGGCGCCGGCGGTGTAGTAGCTGTTGCCGCCGAACTCGCCCTGCGGGGCCTTCTCCAGCAGCAGCACCTTCCGGCCGCGCCCGGCGGCGGCGTGGGCGGCGGTGAAGGCGGCGTTGCCCCCGCCGACGACGATGACGTCGGCGTCCAGGGCGGGCTGGTCCTCGCGGGTGGTCTCGGGTGCGGAGGTGGTCATGGGGGTGCCTTCCGGTGGTGGCGCGTCACGCCGTCGTCGATTGCTGTGCACGAATGTATACAGTCGTGCACAGCGGCGTCAAGAGGTCATGCATCGCGCCGGGCTTCCAGAACCTCACCCACGGCATCGAGTGGGGCCCCCGTGGTCACGGCCCGGTGTCGGCGCCGGTCGGCCGGTGCGATGCCCCGTGCAGGATCAGCGCGACCCCGCTGAGCAGTGACACGGCGGCGGTGACGACGAGCAGCGTTCCCAGTCCCAGGCCGGGGATCACCGCTCCGGCGAGGGCCGGTGCCGCGACCGAGCTGAGGGCTCCCACCACCAGGCAGCCGGTGAACGCCGCGCCGGCGCGGTCAGGCACCAGTTCGGCGGTCCAGACCGCGAGCACCGCCGAACCGGTCATGTACCCCACGCCGAAGATGCACGCCGAGACGATGATGCCGAGCAGGGAGTCGCTGGCGAACCCGAGCAGCGCCAACGCCACCCCCACGGTCAGCAGGCACAGTGCGGCGACCTTCGGGCTGCCCAGTCGCCGCGCGACGCTCCCGGTCGCCACGGCCACCATGCCGCTGAATCCGATGGCCGCGTAGAGCATCGGGACGGCTGCCGCCGGCAGGGCGCCGCCGGCGACGACGTCCGCGGCGTAGGTGAAGTAGATGACCACCACCGCGAAGTAGACGACGGAGTAGGCGGCCGGTACCCGCAGGGCCCTGGCCAGTGAGGAGGCGCGGGCTGGTCCGTCCGGCCGTGGCTCCGGCCTGGTGCGCGGCACCAGGCGAAGGTTCACGACCGCGGCGGCCACGGCGGCCAGGGCGACGCCGGCCCAGACCAGGCGCCAGGAGCCCAGTGCGGCGAGCACGGCCAGGCCGCCCAGCAGCACCAGCCCGCCGCTGGTGCCGGTCGTGATCATCGCCAGCGCCCGGGGCTGCTGCGGCCCGGGCACCGAACGGGTCACGATGTCCGAGTAGGGAGCCCAGACCAGACCGCCCGCACTGCCGGCCAGGATGGCGCCGACGGCGAGCAGCCACGGCGGCTGCGCGACCGTCACGATCACCGCTCCCAGGGCGCCGCAGGCCCCGCCCGCGGTCGTCGGGGCACGCGAGCCGTAGCGAATGGCGAGCCGCCCCGCGAGCAACAGGCCGACCAGGTAACCGGCGAACGTCGCGCTGGAGATCAGGCCCAGCACCAGCTCGGAGAGCCCCAGGTCCTCCCGGATGTCCGGCAGCGTCAGGCCGTAGGCGTACCGGGCCATGCCGAAGGCGACCCCGACCACTGCCGCTCCGGCCAGGCCGATCCGACTGCCCGCGGAAAGTGTCATGCAATCCTCCTCATCGTGCGGCGTGTGCTGGAGCCGCTGGTCCACCCTGCGATATCGGTGTCAGGGTGCGCACGCCCTGACTGATCATCTGCCGCTCTGACGGAGGATCCGGGAGCTGCCGCGTCACCCGCCGGTCCAGAGATAGCGGTGTTCGGGGCGCCCGGTCGCGCCGTAGCGTGGGCGCAGTTCGGCCAGGCCGTGGCCGGTCAGCAGGTCCAGGTAGCGCCGGGCGCTGACCCGGGAGATGCCGCAGGCCTCGGCCACCTCCCGTGCCGAGCGGTCGACGCCGGTCCCGGCCTCCTGCAGGGCCGTGGCCACCAGGCGCAGGGTCGGGACGGAGAAGCCCTTGGGCAGCCGGGCGGGCAGCGC
>JAPFFX010000138.1 GCA_026645375.1 Citricoccus sp. WCRC_4
ACCGGGGATCCCACCCTGGAGCCCTCCCCGTTCTTCACCACCCTGCACGGCTACCGGAGGCTCTACGCCCCGGAGGGGTGACCGCCTCCCCACGGCACCAGGACCGACGGCACCAGGACCGACGACGACGGCGCCCCACCTCCTCGGAGGTGAGGCGCCGTCGTCGTCGGTCCTGGTGCCGTGGGGAAGCGGTCACCCCTCCGGGGCGTAGAGGGTCCGGTAGCCGTGCAGGGTGGTGAAGAACGGGGAGGGCTCCAGGGTGGGATCCCCGGTGTAGCCGAGTTCCTCGGCCACGGAGGCGAAGGGCGAGTACGGGGAGTCGGTCCCCTGCAGTCCGGATCCTCCCGTGTTGGCGTGCATGCAGCGGCGGGCGGCCGCGCCCACGCGGGCCTCGATGTCCAGGGACTCCTGCAGGGCCTCACGGGCGGTAGCCGCGTCCATGCCGATGTCGAAGGGCACGCCCTCGGTGGTGCGGTAGGGGTGGCCGAGGTACAGCCGTTCGGGGCGGACGGTGTCGCGCAGGTACTCCAGGCTCCTCCGGTAGGCCACGGGGTCCACGTAACCCGGGAAGTGGTTCGCAGCTCCGTGGACCTGGACGGCGTCGCCCACGAAGACGTCGTCCTGGCCGTCCACCACGTAGGCCACCGAGCCGTCCGTGTGGCCGGGGATGTGGTGCACGGAGACGGTCACGTCCCCACCGAGGGAGATCGTCTCTCCGCCGGAGACCGTCAGCGTGGGCTCCATCTCCCCGGAGATGACCTGGGCGGTGGCGGCCAGCTGCCTGGCCTCCCCCTCCGGGTCCTGGATGTACTGCTGGCGGCCGGTGAGGAACTCGTCCACGTGCGCGCGGCGGGACCGCAGGAAGTCGGCGTCGGCCTCGTGGATGACGACCCGGGCCTGGCGGCCGGTCAGCTCCCACAGGGCGTGGGCTCCCCCGAGGTGGTCGATGTGGCCGTGCGTGAGCAGGATCCACCGGACCTCCTCGATGCTGCGGCCCAGCTTCTCCAGTTCCGGGACCATCCCCTCGGCCGGGGACGTGGCGATCCCGGTGTCCACGATGGCCGGCTCCGGCGCGTCGATGAGGAAGCTGTAGAGGCCGAAACGCCCCCAGGGCGACACCAGCGGATGGATGGCTACGTTCTGCGTCATCGGTCTGTCCTCATCGTGGTCTCGGCGTCCGGAGGATGCGGTCCGGATGATGTGCTCCTGTCGCCCCGGACTTTATTATAATAATATGGCTGTGTCACGCGCGGTCGCCCTCTGTCCCGAGGAACCGCCGACGGGGCATCAGGCGCCCGATCATTCGCAAGGAGTTGCATACCCATGACCCAATACACCACGTGGCAGGCCGGGACGGAGACCATCAGGATCGGCAAGGACCTCCGGGTGCCGATGCGTGACGGCGTGGAGCTCGTCGCGGACACCTACCAGGGCGTCGACGAGAGGCCGCGCCCGGCCCTCGTGGCCCTGAGCCCCTACGGCAAGGAGCTCCAGGCGCTGGCCCTGACCACTCCCCCGCAGCAGCGTCCCTCGGTGCTCTGGGACGGCTGCATCGAGGCCGGTGACATCGCCCGCATCGTCCAGGAGGACTACGTCCACGTCATCGGTGACCTGCGCGGCTCCGGCGGCTCCGGCGGTGACCACATCGGCAACTACAACGCCGGCGGCGTGCCGCTCGGCGAGGACGCCTACGACTTCATCGAATGGGTGGCCGAGCAGCCCTGGTGCGACGGCAACGTGGGCATGGTGGGCATCTCCTACTTCGGGTCCATGCAGGTCCTGGCCGCGGCCGAGCGCCCGCCGCACCTGAAGGCGATCTTCGTCTCCGGTGGCCACTACGACTTCTACGAGACCACCTACCACGGCGGGGTCATGTGGTTCATGCCGCGTGCCGCCCGCGAGGGCCGCGGCGGTGACTCCGGCTGGGCATTCACCGACCGGACCACGTCCCGCATGCTCGAGCGGCACTCCCCCGAGGAGCTCAAGAGGCTCGTGGACCAGCGCCTGGCGGACCCTGACGTCGCCAGCTGGCCGAACCTGGTGCACCTGCTGAACTACCCCACGCACCACGAGGCCTGGTTCGACATCGTGATGAACGAACTGGACGGCGAGTGGTACGAGGAGCGCAACCCCATCACCCTGGCGCCGAACATCGACATCCCGGTCTACCTGCAGTTGGACCAGGGCCGCGGCTGGACCCTGGACGGCACCATCGAGCTCTTCCACGCGCTCAAGGGCCCGAAGAAGCTGGACATCGGCTCCTACCCCCCGATGCAGTCGCGCCCGTGGGTCGAGGAACACGACAAGATGTTCCGCTGGTACGACTACTGGATCAAGGGCATCGACAACGGCGTCATGGACGAGCCGCCCGTGTCCGTGTTCGTGGAGGGATCCCGCGAGGTCCTCACCGCGGACCAGTGGCCGCCGAAGGAGATCGAGTACTCCTCGCTCTACCTCAAGCCGCGCCGGAAGCTGACCTACGAGCCCGAGCTGCTCGGCCCGGAGTACGCACACCCGGACGGCTGGTACCAGCCCCCGATGACCGTGACCGACGAGGTCTCGATGATCCGCTACTCCACCCCGGCCTTCGAGGAGGACACGGAGATGATCGGCACCGGCGCCGCCCACATCTTCGCCGAAATCGACCAGCCGGACTCGAACTTCATCCTGCGCCTGTGGGACGTGGCCCCGAACGGCCAGCGCCAGCTCATCACGACGGGCTACCTGAAGGCCTCGCACCGCGAACTCGACGAGCGGACCACCGAGGGCAACCCGTACCACCCGCACACCCGCACCGAACCGGTGGAGCCGGGCAGGATCGAGGAGTACGTGATCCGGCTGTACCCGTTCGCCGCCACCTTCCTGGTGGGCCACAGGCTCCTGGTGGAGCTGTCCACCAACGAGCCGATGGTGGATGACGCGAATTCCCTGCTGCCCCCGGACGCCTTCCACCTGCCGGTCGGCCGCCCGGTGACGACCAAGATCTACCGCGACGCGCTGCACCCGTCCCGGTTGGTCCTGCCGTTCACCCAGAAGGCGAAGGACTCCGCCACGGGGAAGTGACACCCCCTCGCGCGGGACGCAGGCCCGTTCGTAGGCTGGAACCGGACAAGAGCGCCGACAACGTGGGAGGACGCATGGAGGCGGTACACGTGCTGGTGTCCGGCACCGTGCAGGGCGTGGGCTTCCGCGCCACCTGCCGGCGCGCCGCGGCGTCGGCCGGGGTGACCGGCTGGGTCCGCAACCTCGACGACGGCCGGGTCGAGGCGGTCTTCGCCGGTTCCCCTGCGGCGGTGGAGTCCATGGTCGGCTGGTGCCGGTCCGGCCCCGGCGCCGCGACGGTCGAGGCGGTACGCGTCGACCGCCTGGAGGCGCCGCCGTCCGACCTCGCCGAGCGATTCGAGGTCCGCTGACGCTCTGGCCCTTCGTCCGTCATGGTCCAGGGGACATCGCACCCTGCGGACCCGCACGGACGAGTCTCCTGGACCCGGACGGATGCCCCACCGCTCCCTCGGCAGCCCACTCCGTCCCCGCAGGGACAGGCGGCGGCGCGCCGGCCTGGGGCGCCTACAGGACCATGGCGGCGATGATCCCGCCGAAGAACAGCGGGATGTTGAAGTGCAGGAAGGTGGGCACGCAGGTGTCCCAGATGTGGTGGTGCTGGCCGTCCACGTTCAGCCCGGAGGTCGGGCCGAGGGTGCTGTCCGAGGCGGGCGAGCCGGCGTCGCCGATGGCTCCGGCCGCGCCCACCAGGGCGGCGGTGGCCAGCGGGCTGAACCCGACGGCGGCGCACAGCGGCACGAAGATCGCCGCCAGGATCGGGACGGTGCCGAAGGACGAGCCGATGCCCATGGTGACCAGCAGGCCGACGACCATCATGACCACCGCCGCCAGCAGCCTGCTGTCCCCGATCCAACCGGTCGCGGACGTCACGAGCTCGTCCACGGCGCCCGTCTCGGTCAGCACGGACGAGTAGCCCGAGGCCACCAGCATGATGAACGCGATCGTGCCCATCATCGTGACGCCGCCGTGGGCGAGCTCGTCGGAGGTGCGCCAGCGCTCGCCGCGGAAGACGAAGATCACGAGGATGCCGCCGAGCGCGGCGATGACGAGCGAGCCGAAGGCGATCTGGAGCACGAGGGTGACCGCGAGCCCGATCAGCACGACGACGTGCTGGCGCGTCCAGCCCGCGGACCCGGCCGAGCCCTCCGACCCGTCGTGCGAGGGGCCGAACGCGAAGGCGGCCAGGTCTGGCGCCGCGTCCCGGTACTCCCGGGGCCTGCGGTAGCTGACGAGGACCGCGATGACCAGGCCGATGAGCATGCTGGCGACCGGGATCGCCATGGCCAGCGAGATCTGACCGAGCTCGACGTCCATGCCGTACTTGGCCATCTCGTCGAGGATGATGTTCTGGAAGATCAGCCCGAATCCCAGCGGGATCAGCATGTACGGGGCCTTCAGGCCGAAGGTCAGGGCGGTGGCGACGGCCCGGCGGTCCGTCTTCATCCGGTTGAACACGCTCAGCAGCGGTGGGATGAGGATCGGGATGAAGGCGATGTGGACCGGGACGATGTTCTGCGACAGGCAGGCGAGTCCGGCGATCCCGAAGAGGGTCATCGCCCGCCTGCCGGAGATCAGCGGCAGGATCCGGCGGATCAGCTTCCCCGTGATGCCAGAGCGGGCCACCATGACCGACAGGATGCCGAGCAGGATGTAGCTCAGCGCGGTCTCCCCCTGGCCGCCGAGCCCGTCGACCAGGATGGTCACCGTCTCATCGGGGGTCAGCCCGGCGAGCAGGCCGGCGACGAGCGTGGCGATGAGCAGGGCGACGATGACGTTCACGCGGGCCAGGCTCAGTGCGGCGAGCACGAGCACGGACACGACGACGGGATTCAACAGCACAGCGGGGACGACCTCTTCGGTGGCGCGGGCGGCGTGATGGCGCATCCGCGCCCCGAAGAGTGTAGCCGCCCTGTGGGTTCTCCCATCCGCAGCACGGTGCCGTCCCCGGTGGCCGGAGGTCGGCGTGCCGCTCAGCCGATCAGGCTGAGCAGGATGCCCCCGACCGCCACGATGCCGGCGATGACCACGAAGACGTTCGAGATCGCGCCCCGGAACGGTGCCAGGGCGGGGACCTTACGGATGGCGTACATCGGCATCAGGTAGAGCACGGCGGCGATGACCGGCCCGGCCAGCGACTCGATGAGTCCCAGGATGCTCGGGTTGAGCACGCCGGCGATCCAGGTGCTGGTGATGAGGAACACGCTGATCCCGATCCGCAGTCCGCGGTCGGAGAAGCGCCGGGACTGCGGGTCCACCATGCCGCGCATGATGCCCTGTGCGCCCTCGAACGCCCCGAGCCAGTGGCCGAAGAAGGAGGAGCCGATGGCCGTGACGGCCACCGCCGGTCCGAGCCAGGCGATGATCGGCAGGCCCATGACGTTGGCCAGGTGCGAGAGCACCGGCAGGTTGGCGTCCTTGGCGGCCTGCAGCCCCTCCGGGCCGAGGGCCAGCACGCAGGACCAGACGAAGCCCATGGTGAAGACCACCAGCAGGATGGAGGTGATGCGCAGGACGGAGGAGGCCTTCTGCACGGAGCCCGCCCCGTACCGCCGGCGCAGGGACACGGAGAACTGCGAGATCGCCGGGGAGTGGTTGAACGCGAAGACCAGCACGGGGATCATCAGCCACAGGGACATCGCGAAGTCACCGGCGGCGGGCACGGCCCCGAAGCCCTCGAAGGACCAGGACGGGATGAGCAGCAGGGTGACGCAGAACAGGACCGCGATCAGCGGGTAGACCAGCCACTGGGTGACGATCAACATGACGCGCTGCCCGGCCACCATCACGGCGGACATCAGCAGCACGAGCACCCCGGAGAGCAACCAGCGCGGCCACGGGTCCATGCCCAGCTGGTTGACCATGAGGCTGTCCACGGTGTTGGTGATGCCGACGCCGTAGATGAGCACGATCGGGAAGATCGCCAGGAAGTACAGGATGGTGACCAGGCGGCCGGCGGTCTCGCCGAAGTAGTCCCGCACCACGCCGGTGATGTCCCGGTCCGCCCGGGGCGAGGCGACCACCATGCGGGACAGCGCCCGGTGGGAGAAGTAGGTCATCGGCCCGATGATCAGCGTGGCGATGATCAACGGCCACATCCCGCCCAGGCCGGCATTGATCGGCAGGAACAGGACACCGGCGCCCACGGCGGTGCCGAACAGCCCGATCGTCCAGCTCGAGTCGAAGCGGTTCCAGCCCGGCGCGGCTTCTGCGCCGTCCGGACGGCCCGGGGCCTGGCTCTCGAGGGTCGGGGCTGCGGCGGGGGCGTGGCCGGCAGGTCCGGCCTCGGTCCCGACGGCGACGGGCCCGGCAGGGCGGTGGGGTTCCATGGGTTCTCCTCAGGTGGACGTGGGACGGTGGTCCCCGCGTGTCCTCCCCGCTCTGTCCATGGACCTGAGAGTTTCGCGCCGTGCCGGCCCGTTGCCGGTCGGCCGCTTGCCCCGTCGGTGGCCGCGCGTGGGTGTGGCGGCGCTTTCCAGAGGTGCCCAGCGATCCGGTACGGGGGCCTGAGAGATTCCCGGGGAGGGCTTGCTCCTTCGGCGTCGCGCATCCGGGTGGAGCGGGATCTCTCCCGGACCGCTCAGTGGCTGATTCCGGGAGCCCACTGTAATGCACCTCACACCGGCAGGCGAAATCGCACCCGGTGACACCAGGTCGTCACTGCGCGGGTATGCCCTTCCGGGGCTTTCGGACCTTGCCCGTGTCGAGCATGTCCTCGAGCTCCCGACCCTTCGTCTCGGGCACGAAGCGCCAGACGAAGAGGAAGGACAGCGCCGCCATCAGCGCGTAGACCCCGTAGGCCACGGTCAGCCCGATCTCGGCCAGCCACGGGAAGGTGGTGGACACCGCGAAGTTCGCGGCCCACTGGGCCGCCGCGGCCACGGCCAGCGCCCCGGCGCGGATCCGGTTCGGGAACATCTCTCCCAGCAGGACCCAGACCAGCGGCCCCCACGTGGCACCGAAGAAGACCACGAAGGCGTTGGCCGAGATCAGTGCCACCGTGGCCCACGGCTGGCCCAGCTCGGCGGCCGTGGTGCCGTCAGCGGCCTCGACGACCTGCGCGAAGGAGAAGGCCACCGCCATCAGGCCCAGTGAGGCCGCCATGCCCAGGGACCCGACGAGCAGCATGGGGCGCCGCCCCACCCGGTCCACCAGCAGGATGGCCACGATCGTCACGAGGATGTTCGTCACCGACGTGATCACCGTGATCGTCAGGGCGTCGGACTCCACGAAGCCGACGGAGCGCCACAGCGTGGTCGAGTAGTAGAAGATCACGTTGATGCCCACGAACTGCTGGAACACGGACAGGACGATGCCGATCCACACGATCGGCTTCAGGCCCATCGCCGTTCCGCGCAGGTCGCGGAAGGACTCCCGGCGTTCGGACTCCAGGGTGTCCTTGATCTGCTGGATCTTGAGATTGACGCGTTCGATCCCGGTGAAGTCATACAGGACCTGGGCCGCACGATCGAGGTCACCGCGGGCGACCAGGTATCGGGGCGACTCGGGCAGGCGGAACGCGAACGCCCCGTAGACCAACGCCGGGACGGCCTCGGCCATGAACATCCAGCGCCAGGCCTCCAGTCCCCACCACAACGTCTCGGCCGCGCCTCCGGCCAGGTTCGCGAAGAGGGCATCGGACAGCAGCGCCACGAAGATGCCGGTCACGATGGCCAGCTGTTGCAGGGAGCCCAGTCGGCCCCGGACGCCGGCCGGGCTCACCTCTGCGATGTAGGCCGGGGCGATCACCGAGGCCGCACCCACGCCCAGGCCGCCCACGACCCTCCAGACGATCAGGCTCCCCACGTCGAAGGCCAGCCCGGAGCCGAGCGCGGAGACCAGGAAGAGTGCCGCCGCCAGCAGCATGACCCTGACCCGGCCGAAGCGGTTGGCCACGGGGCCGGCGAACCAGGCGCCCAGCGCGCACCCGATGAGGGCCGAGGACACGACGAAGCCGGTCAGCCCGGGGCCGAGCGCGAACCCCGACTCGAGGGCGTCGACGGCGCCGTTGATCACCGCGGTGTCGAAGCCGAACAGGAAGCCACCCAGGGCGGCAGCGATGCAGATGCCGATCACGCGGATGTTCACGCGATCGGCGGGATTCTTCGGCGTCATGGCTTCCTCCGTGGGTGCGTGGCCGGATGCCTCACCCTACTGCCGCTCCAGGCCAGGGGGCAGGCCCTGGGCCCCCGCGGGGGGACGGTCCGGCCGACGGCGTCTGGCCGTCCGCAACACTCTCCCCTTCAGGTCACCCTGACTGTAAGATGGACCTCATGCAACTTAGGGTCATCCAGACCCTAACTGAGCAGACCAAGGGACGGGAGTCAGGGTGGATCAGCACACAGCCCGGTTGGCGGTGTCCACCGTCATCTTCGCGCTGCGCTCCGAGGCCGGGGACCCTCCGGCCCTGTGGACCCCCTTCGTGCGCCGCACCCGCGAACCCCACCTGGACCAGTGGGCCCTGCCCGGCGGCTGGCTGCCGGACGCCGAACCGCTCGAGGACGCCGCCGCCCGGACCCTGGCCGAGACCACCGGACTGCGCCCCAGCTACCTCGAGCAGCTCTACACCTTCGGCGCCCTGGACCGCTCCCCCACCGGCCGCGTCATCTCCGTCGTCTACTGGGCCCTGGTGCGCTCGGACGAGGTGACCGGCGCCGCCGTCGGGAACAACGTCCAGTGGTTCCCGGCCGATGACCTGCCCGCCCTGGCCTTCGACCACAACGCGATCGTGGACTACGCCCTGCAGCGGCTGCGCACCAAGGTCGAGTACGCGCGCATCGCGCACACCTTCCTGGGCGAGACCTTCACCCTGGCCCAGCTCCGATCGGTCCATGAGGCCGTCCGGGGCCAGCCACTGGACCCGGCGAACTTCCGCCGCTCCATCACCGCCTCGGCCGACATCGTCGAGACCGGTGAGCGACTGGCGGGCACCCCGCACCGGCCACCCAGGCTCTACCGCTACCGGCAGTTCACCCCGGGCAGCACCGACCCCATCCCCACCGAGCAGACAAGGACCCTCTCGTGACCACCACCGCCGACTCCCCCGCAGTCACTCCCCCGGACCCCACCGGTTCCGGCCTGCCCCCGCGCGCCGGCGCCTCCGTGCACCGCACGCTGGACCTCATCGCCACCGGCTCCACGCGCGGCTCCTCCTGTTCCCCGGACCTGACGGCCGGGCCCTGGACCTTCGACACCGGCGCCCCCGGCTACGGCCCCGGCGCCTCGCAGCAGGACGCGATCCCCGCGAGTGCACCCCGCCAGGGCGCGCTCCCGGAGGACTACCAGCGCGCCTCCGACGACGAGCTGCACGAGCGGATCCGCGCCGCCAAGGAGACCCTGGGCGAGAGGGTCGTGGTGCTCGGCCACTTCTACCAGCGCGACGAGGTGGTGGCCCACGCGGACTTCGTGGGCGACTCCTTCCAGCTCGCCAAGGCCGCCAGGACCCGTCCCGAGGCCGAGGCCATCGTCTTCTGCGGCGTGCACTTCATGGCCGAGACCGCGGACCTGCTCTCCACCGAGGACCAGGCGGTCATCCTGCCGAACCTCGCCGCCGGCTGCTCGATGGCGGACATGGCCGATCTGGACTCCGTCGCGGACTGCTGGGAGCAGCTCGAGGAGGTCTACGGCACCGCGCCGGACGACGCCGGCCGCGCCCCGGTCATCCCGGTCACCTACATGAACAGCTCGGCCGCCCTGAAGGGCTTCGTGGGCGAGCACGGCGGGATCGTCTGCACCTCCTCCAACGCCTCCTCCGTCCTGGAGTGGGCCTTCGAACGCGGCCAGCGGGTGCTGTTCTTCCCGGACCAGCACCTGGGCCGCAACACCGCCAAGGCCATGGGCATCGGGCTGGACCGGATGCCGCTGTGGAACCCGCGCAAGCCCCTGGGCGGGAACACCGAGGAGGAACTGCGGCAGGCGAGGGTGTTGCTGTGGCACGGCTTCTGCTCGGTGCACCGCCGCTTCACGGTGGACCAGATCGCCCAGGCCCGCGCCGAGCACCCGGACGTCCACGTGGTCGTGCACCCCGAGTGCCCGATGCCCGTGGTCGACGCCGCGGACTCCGCCGGGTCCACGGACTTCATCGTCAAGGCCATCCAGGCCGCCCCGGACGGTTCCACCTTCGCGATCGGCACCGAGATCAACCTCGTCCAGCGCCTGGCCGCGCAGTACCCGCAGCACACCATCTTCTGCCTGGACCCGGTGATCTGCCCCTGCTCCACCATGTACCGCATCCACCCCGGGTACCTCGCCTGGGTGCTCGAGTCGCTCGTCGCCGGCGAGGTGGTCAACCGCATCCAGGTGCCCGCGGACGTCGCGGACCCGGCGCGGGTCGCCCTGGAACGGATGCTCACCGTCGCGCCCGCCGCCCGTCCGGTCCCGACGCCGGCCGGTGCGGACGCGAGTGGTCCCGCTGCCGGCGCGACGGCCACGGCGCCGGCGACGGGGACGACGCGATGAGCGCCTGGTCCCAGCCGGTCCGGCGCGAGCAGGTCGAGCGGATCGTCGCCGCGGCCCTCGAGGAGGACGCCCCCTGGGGCGACCTCACCTCGGAGGTGCTGGTGCCGGCCTCGGCCACGGGGACCGCACGACTGGTGGCTCGTGAGTCCGGCGTGCTGAGTGGCACGGCGGCGTTCACGGCCGCCTTCCGGCTCGTGGACCCGGAGCTGTCCGTCAGCACCTGGGTCCAGGACGGGGCGGCGTTCGAGGCCGGCACCGTGCTCGCCGAGGTGAGCGGCCCGGCACGTGCGATCCTGCGGGGCGAGCGGATCGGGCTGAACTTCGTCCAGCGGATGTCCGGCATCGCCACCGAGACCTCGCGCTACGTGGCGGCGGTGGCGGCGACCCCCGCGCGGATCGTGGACACCCGCAAGACCACCCCGGGCCTGCGGGTCCTGGAGCGCCAGGCGGTGCGCGACGGCGGCGGCCACAATCACCGGCACTCCCTCTCGGACGCCGTGATGGCCAAGGACAACCACCTGGCGTTCCTGGCCGGCGCCGGCGTGACCCTGACGGAGGCGCTGGTGCGGGCCCGGCACCTGCTCCCCCACACGGCGCACCTGGAGGTCGAGGTCGACCGGCTGGACCAGATCCCGGACGTGCTCGCCGCCGGGGTGGACACGATCATGCTGGACAACTTCACCCTGGACGAGCTGCGCGAGGGCGTGGCGATCATCGGCGACCGGGCCATCGTGGAGGCCAGCGGCGGTGTCAGCCTGGACACGGTCGCCGACATCGCCGCCACGGGGGTGGACGTGATCTCCGTGGGGGCGTTGACGCACAGCGTGCGCTCACTGGACCTCGGGCTGGACGTGGGGACGTGATCTACCTCGACCACGCCGCCACCTCCCCCGTGCGGCGCGAGGCGCTGGAGGCGATGTGGCCGTACCTGACCGGGGACTTCGGCAATCCCTCCAGCCGCCACGGCCTGGGCGAGTCCGCCGCGGCCGGGCTCGAGGCGGCCCGGCAGTCCGTGGCCACGGTGCTGGGCGGACGTGCGGCCGGCGTCGTGTTCACCGGCAGCGGCACCGAGGCGGACAACCTGGCGGTCAAGGGCATCGCCTTGGGTGATCCGCGCGGCCGGCACCTCATCACCACGCCCCTGGAGCACGAGGCGGTGCTGGCCTCGGTGGACTACCTGGTCCGCGTGCACGGTTTCACCGCCGACCGCCTCACCCCGGACGAACACGGTCTCGTCTCCCCGGCGGAGCTCGCCAGGCTCATCCGCCCGGACACGGCGCTGGTCTCCGTGCAGTACGCCAACAACGAGATCGGCACCGTCCAGCCGATCGCCGAGCTGACGGCGGTGGCTCGGCAGCACGGGGTGCCGTTCCACACGGACGCGGTGCAGGCCGCCGGCTGGCTGGACCTGGACGTCGGGCGACTGGGCGTGGACGCCCTGAGCCTGTCCGGGCACAAGGTCGGGGCGCCGAAGGGGGTCGGCGTCCTGTGGGCCCGCAGCCGGCTCGCCCTGGAACCCGTCGTGCACGGCGGCGGCCAGGAGCGCGGCCGGCGCAGCGGCACCGAGAACGTGGCCGGCGCCGTGGCCCTGGCCACCGCCCTGGCGGCCGCCGAGGCCGAGCGGGCCGACGT
>JAPFFX010000199.1 GCA_026645375.1 Citricoccus sp. WCRC_4
TGAGATTCACGACGACCCGCTGGCGCCGCTCTGCGCCGCCTGCCGGGCCAAGGTCCGCCAGCACGGCGACGGCCTGGCCATCGGCTGGCTCACGCGCGACGGACGCTACGTCGAGAAGCTGGCGACGCCGGACGTCACGATCGCGGACCTCATCGGCGACCTCGACCCGATCAAGGCCGCGCGCGGCGGGCATCTGCTCTCCGACGAGCTGACGATCCAGTACGGGATGCTCCCGCGCGCCAATCGCGGGATCTTCGCGCTGAACGAGCTGCCCGATCTCGCGGGCAAGGTGCAGGTCGGCCTGTTCAACGTGATGCAGGAGGGCGACGTCCAGATCAAGGGATATCCGGTGCGCCTCCCGCTCGACGCTCCACCCGTGCCCCGGCGGCGACCGCGGCCTGGGCCGAGCGGCGCAGGTTGGCGTCGTCGAAGTTGGCCAGCCGGTTCGCCGTGGCCCGGACCTCCTTGCGGGTGCGGCGTTCCTCCCACACCAGCACCGTGTCGTGGGCGCCCATCCGGGTCAGCAGCGCGGAGATGGCGTCCCCGTCGCGGATGACCACGCGGTCCACGCCGCGCACCTCGCGGGCCTTGGCGGTGATGCCCAGCCGCCGGGCCGCGCCGACCAGTGCCAGGGCCGCCTCGGGACCGGGGCAGGTGACCTCCAGGGCGGAGGACCGGCCCGGTTCGGTCAGTGAACCGTGGGCGAGGAAGGCCCCGCGCCAGACGGCCTCGGCATCGGCGACGGAGCCGTTGACGATGGCCGGCGGCAGTCCGCGCACGGGTCGGCCCCGCACGTCCAGCAGGCCGGTCTGCCGGGCCAGGGACTCGCCGTCGCGCACCACCCGGATCACGTAGCGGTTGCCCTTGCGCAGGTTGCCGCCGGAGACCACGATGATCTCGCTGCCGTGCCCGTAGACCTCGGCGATCGCGGTCCGCAGGCGGCGGGCTGCCGCGGCGTTGTCCAGTTCGGCCTCGATGACGATGCGCCCCGAGATGATGTGCAGTCCGCCGGCGAAGCGCAGGATCGCCGACACCTCGGCCTTGCGCTCAGAGGAACTCCTGACCGCGTGGTGGGTCAGCTCCTCTTTCACCGCAGCAGTCAGGGCCATGGATCGCCTCACATCTTTCACTTGAACTCGTGGTGACCCGGCACCGGCCGGGTGGGTACGCGCAGGGGTCAGGATCTCTTGAACGCCTCCTGGAAGGCCAGGGCCAGGCGCAACGGATCGTGCACCGGCGTCCCGGAACCGGCCCCTACCTTACTAAACTGCACGACCGCACCGAGACGGGAGGCCGCCTTCTCGAAGCCGTCACGGTCCTGGACGGCGTCGGGATCGGCCAGCACGACGTCCAGGCGCAGGTCCGGTGCATGATGGTGCACCGCCTCGAGGTGGTCGGCGGCGCTCATGCCGGTGGTCTCGGCGGTGTCCATGGAGAGGTTCATCACCAGGGCCCGGCGCGCGGTGGTCCCCTCGAGGGCCTCCCGCAACTCCGGGAGCAGCAGGTGCGGCAGGACCGAGGTGTACCAGGACCCCGGGCCGAGGACCACCCAGTCGGAGAGCTCGATGGCCTCCAGGGACTCCCGGCAGGCGGGGGCATCGTCCGGCTGGAGCTGGATCTGGGACACCCGCCCGTTCCGCCCGGCGGCGGCCAGGGAGGCCTGGCCGGAGACGGTGCGCCGGACCAGTTCGCCGTGGGGGCCCTCGGTGAGGACCGAGCCCGAGATCATCAACGGGATGGTGGACATGGGCAGGACCTGGCCGCGCGCACCCAGCAGGGCCCCGGCCCAGCGGAGCCCGCTCACCGGGTCACCGAGGAGTTCCCACAGGGCCACGATCAGCAGGTTGCCCAGGGCGTGGTTGTCCAGGGTGCCGTCCACGCCCTCCTTGGAGTGGAAGCGGTGCTGCATGACGTCGCGCCAGGTGCGGCCCCAGTCAGTGTCGTCGCACAACGCGGCCAGCGCCATCCTGAGGTCACCGGGGGGCAGCACGTCCATCTCCTGCCGGATCCGCCCGGAGGAGCCGCCGTCGTCGGCGACGGTGACGACGGCCGTGATCTCCCCGGCGATCAGGCGCAGGGCCCGCAGCGTCGCGGAGAGTCCGTGCCCGCCACCCAGCGCGGTGACACGCAGGGTCGGGTCGTACGTGCCCCCGGCGATCGACTGGGAGACCGGGACCAGGGGCAGCTGGCCGGTGAAGTACGTGCTCATTCCCGCCCCAGGTCCCGGTGCTGCACGTTCACGGTGACCCGCGGCTGCTGGCTGAGCCGGCGCCCCAGCTCCTCCGCGACCGCCACGGAACGGTGCTTGCCGCCGGTGCAGCCGACCGCGAAGGTGCCGTAGTGCTTGTTCTCCCGCCGGTACCCCTCCAGGACCGGCAGCAGCGCCTCGACGTAGCGGTCCACGAACTCCGCGGCCCCGTTCTGGCCCAGGACGAAGTCGGAGACGGCCGCGTCCTTGCCGGTGAAGGGGCGCAGTTCCGGCACCCAGTGCGGGTTGGGCAGGAACCGGACGTCGGCCACGAAGTTCGCGTCCTGCGGCAGCCCGTACTTGAAGCCGAAGCTCATCACGTTCAGGCGCAGCACGATCGGCCCCGACTCGGTGAACAGCTCCGTGATCGTGGTGGCCAGGGAGTGGACGTTCATGGTGGTGGTGTCCACCACGATCTCGGCCTGCTCCTTGAGGTCCTTCAGCAGCAGTCGCTCGGCGGCGATGCCGTCCGGGATGCGGCCGGAACCCTGGAGGGGGTGGGGCCGGCGGGCGGACTCGAACCGTCGGACCAGCAGCTCGTCCGAGGCGTCCAGGAACAGCACCCGGTAGCCGACCCCCTGGGAGCGCAACTGCTCGAGGGCCTCCTGGATGTCCGTGAACAGGTCCTTGGACCGGACGTCGACCACGAGCGCCATCCGCGGGATGGCCTCCGGCGAGCGGCCCACGAGGTCGGTGAGGGTGCCGAACAGCTGCGGGGGGATGTTCTCCACCACGTACCAGCCGTGGTCCTCGAGTGCGTGTGCGGCGGTGGTGCGTCCGGCCCCGGACATGCCGGTGACGATGAGTACCTCGGAAGTGGCCGGTTTCACCGGGATCAGGCCGTCGCTCATGCGTCCAGCCTACCCAGTCTCAGTCCAGGATCTCCCCGGTGGTCAGGTTGATCCCGTGCTGGTCCGCCGCCTGTTCCCCCGCCTGTTCAGCACCCCCGTCGGTTGCCTGGCCCGGGTGCAGGGAGGCATGGACGGAGGCGGCCAGGGCGGCGCCGATGCCCGGTGCCTGGCGGAGCTGGTCGATGCCGGCCGCCCGGATCCGCTTCACCGAGCCGAAGTGCTTGAGCAGCGCCTTCTGCTTGGCGGGGCCGAGCCCGGGGATCCCGTCCAGGGCCGAGGAGACCATCGACTTGGCGCGCTTCTGCCGGTGGAAGGTGATCGCGAAGCGGTGGGACTCGTCCCGCAGCCGCTGGAGCATGTAGAGCCCCTGCGAGGCCCGGGGCAGCACGACCGGGAACTCCTCCCCCGGCAGCCACAGTTCCTCGAGGCGCTTGGCCAGCCCGATCACCGGCAGGTCGGTGATGCCCAGGTCCGCCAGGGCCTGGGCGGCCGAGGCCACCTGGGCGGGTCCGCCGTCGACGACCACCAGCGAGGGCGGGTACGCGAACCGACGGGCGCCCGCGTCCTCCGTGGCGGTGCCCTCCGGCCCGTCCGGGCCGGCGTCGGGGATCTCTCCGGTGGTGAAGGACCCGCTGCGTTCCTGGTCCTCGAGATAGTGCCGGAAGCGGCGGGTCAGCACGTTGTGCATGGCGGCGGTGTCGTCCCGGGCCGCCTCCCCGGTGACGGCGAACTTGCGGTAGTCGGACTTCTTGGGCAGCCCGTCCTCGACGACCACCATGGACCCGACGACGTTCGTGCCGGACACGTGCGAGATGTCGTAGCACTCGATCCGCAGCAGCGGCTCGTCCAGCTCGAGGGCCTCCTGCAGTTCGCGCAGGGCGGCCGACCGGGTGGTCAGGTCTCCGGAGCGGCGGGTCTTGTGCAGGCGCAGCGCCATCCGGGCGTTCTCCTGCACCGTCTCCATGAGGGCCCGCTTGTCCCCCCGCCGCGGGACCCGCAGGCTGACCTGGGCGCCCCGCAGGCCGGTCAGCAGCGTGGCGACCTGCTCCGCGTCCTCCGGCAGCTCGGGGACCAGCACCTCGCGCGGGATGCGGCTGGGGTCCTCCAGGGAGCCGTAGACCTGCTCGAGCAGTTGTTCGACCATCTGCGGTCCGGAGACGTCCTCGACCTTCTCCACCACCCAGCCCCGCTGGCCGCGGATCCGGCCCTCGCGGACGTGGAACACCTGGACGGCCGCCTCCAGCTCGTCCTCGGCGAAGGCGAAGATGTCCGCCTCGGTGGACTCGGACAGCACCACGGCGTTGCGCTCGAAGACCCGCTTCAGCGCGGCGATGTCGTCCCGGCGCCGGGCGGCGTCCTCGTAGCGCAGGTCGGCCACGGCCTCCTTCATCTGCTCCTCGAGCCGGCGGATGTACCTGTGGGCGTCCCCGGCCATGAAGTCGCAGAAGTCCTGGGCGAGCTGCCGGTGGTCCTCGGGACTGACGCGGCCCACGCAGGGTGCGGCGCACTTGTCGATGTAGCCCATCAGGCAGGGCCGGCCGGAGAGCTCGGCACGCCGGAAGACGCCGGCGGAGCAGGTGCGGACGGGGAACACCCGCAGCATCAGGTCCACGGTCTCGCGGATCGCCTTGGCGGGGTGGAACGGCCCGAAGTACTTCACGCCCTTGCGCCGGTCCCCGCGCATCACCTGGACGCGGGGGTACTTCTCGTTCATGGTCACGGCCAGGTACGGATAGGACTTGTCGTCCCGGTACATGATGTTGAACCGCGGGGTGTACTGCTTGATCCACGTGTACTCGAGCTGCAGGGCCTCCAGCTCCGAGCCGACCACCGTCCACTCCACCGAGGAGGCGGTGAACACCATGGCGCGGGTCTTCGGGTGCAGCCCGGCGGGGTCCTGGAAGTAGGACGCCAGGCGGGACCGCAGGTTCTTGGCCTTGCCCACGTAGACGACCCGGCCGTCCGGGTCGCGGAAACGGTACACCCCCGGCGAGGTGGGAACCTCGCCGGGCCTCGGCCGGTAGCTGGCCGGATCAGCCATGGCGCATCAGCCCCGCATCAGTCCTGGGGTCCGCCGACCGGGGCGTTGTACTGTTCCGCCCGTTCCTGGCCGGAGAGCGCGGCGATCGCGCCCATGACCTGCGCGGTGGCCTGCTTGCGCGGCGGCAGCGGGTGCCTGCGTCCCAGGTGCTCGAACTGCAGGGGTTCGCCCACGGTGAGGCTGAAGTGGTGCGGGATGACGCGGTTCGTGCCCGGGGGCTGGAGCCGGTCCGTGCCCCGCAGCCCCACGGGCACCACCGGCATGCCGGTGGCCAGCGCGAGCCAGCCGACGCCGGTGCGGCCCTTGTAGAGCCTCCCGTCCCGGCTGCGCGTGCCCTCCGGGTAGATCCCGACGCCGGCCCCGGCCTCCACGAGCTCCACCAGCTGGTCGAGCGCGGCCACGGAGGCCGCCTGCTGGTCGCGCTGGACGGGGATCGACCCGACGGACTCGAAGAAGCCCTTCATCACCCGGCCCTTGAGGCCCGGTTGCGTGAAGTACTCGGACTTGGCGAAGAAGTGGACCATCCGCGGCATGAGCGCCTGCAGGATCACCGAGTCCAGGAAGGACAGGTGATTGCTGGCCACGATGAACCCACCCGTCCTCGGGACGTTCTCGAGCCCGGTGACGGTGGGGCGGCAGGAGACCTTCAGGGCGGCACGGAACCCCCAGCGCACGGCCTCGTTGGTCGCCATGTCCATCCTCTCGCTGCGTTGGATACGTGCTGGTCCGCACCGGTACCGTTGAGGCCCGGCGGACCGGTCCATCATAGTGTGCTCAGCGCTGGATGGCCCGCTCGCCCAGCAGGCGCCGGCACAGGGCGGGCAGTTCGGCCGGGCCCTCGCACAGGGCCTCGGCCCCGGCGGCGGTCAGCTCGTCCCGGTCACCGAAGCCCCACAGCACCCCGATGCCGGGCAGGCCGTGGTGCGCGGCGCCGTCGAGGTCGAAGTGGCGGTCGCCCACCATCACGGCACGCCGCTGCCCGCCCCCGGCCATCCCGACGGCGGCCAGGGCCTCGGCCATCGCCTGCACCTTCGTGCCCCCGGGCGGGATGGGCGCGGTCTCGTCATCGCTGGAGCCGCAGATGGCCACGAAGTGGTGGTCCAGTCCCTGGATGCGCAGCAGCCGGCGTGCACTCGACACCGGCTTCGAGGTCGCCACCACCAGGTCGTGGTCCCGGCCCAGGTCCTCCAGCACCTCACGGATGCCCGGATAGACCACGCTGGCGGCCATCCCGTGGTCCCGGTAGCCGGCGCGGTACTCACGGATGAGGACGGGCAGGTTGTCCTCGGTCACCCCGTCCAGGCTCCGCAGCCCCTCCCGCAGCGGTGGGCCGACCAGTGCGCGCAACCGCTCCGGGCCCGGCACGGGCAGCCCGTGGCGGGCCAGGGTGGCCGCGATGCCCCCGGTGATGGCCCCCGCGGGGTCCACGAGGGTGCCGTCCAGGTCCAGCAGGACGGCGGGACGGGGGCCGCGGCCGGCGTCGGACCCCGGATCCGTCACAGGACCTCGGCGAGGAACCGGCCGGTGTGGCTCGCCGGGTTCTTCGCCACCTGCTCCGGGGTGCCCGTCGCCACGATGATGCCGCCGCCGGAGCCACCCTCGGGGCCGAGGTCGATCAGGTGGTCGGCCGACTTGATGACGTCCAGGTTGTGCTCGATGGTGATGACGGTGTTGCCCTTCTCCACCAGGGACTGCAACACGCCGAGCAGCTTGCGGATGTCCTCGAAGTGCAGGCCGGTGGTCGGCTCGTCCAGCACGTAGATGGATCGGCCGTTCGACCGCTTCTGCAGTTCAGCGGAGAGCTTGACGCGCTGGGCCTCGCCACCGGAGAGCGTGGTGGCCGGCTGGCCGAGCCTCACGTAGCCCAGGCCGACGTCCACCATCGTGTTGAGGTACCGCGAGATCTTGGAGTAGGCGGAGAAGAACTCGGCGGCCTCCTCGATCGGCATGTCCAGCACCTCGGCGATGTTCTTGCCCTTGTAGTGCACCTCGAGGGTCTCGCGGTTGTTCCGGGCGCCGTGGCAGACCTCGCAGGGCACGTACACGTCCGGCAGGAAGTTCATCTCGATCTTCAGGGTGCCGTCCCCGGAGCAGGACTCGCAGCGGCCGCCCTTGATGTTGAACGAGAACCGGCCGGGCTGGTAGCCGCGGACCTTGGCCTCCTGCGTGTCCGCGAACAGCTTGCGGATGGTGTCGAACACGCCCGTGTAGGTCGCCGCGTTGGACCGCGGCGTGCGCCCGATGGGGCTCTGGTCGACGTGCACGACCTTGTCCAGGTGCTCCAGGCCGTTCACGCGCTTGTGCCGGCCGGGAACGTGGCGGGCGTTGTTGAGCTGGTTGGCGAGCACCTTGTAGAGGATCTCGTTGACCAGGGTGGACTTGCCGGAACCGGAGACACCCGTGACGGCGGTGAGCACGCCGAGGGGGAAGTCCACGGTGACGTCCTGCAGGTTGTTCTCCCGCGCCCCGACGACGGTGAGCTTGCGGTCCTTGTCCACGGGCCGGCGCTCGGCCGGCAGGGTGATGGCCCGGCGGCCGGAGAGGTAGTCCCCGGTGATGGACCGCTCGTTGGCCTTGAGGTCCTCGAGGGACCCGGAGTGGACCACCTCACCGCCGTGCTCGCCGGCCCGGGGACCGATGTCCACGATCCAGTCGGCCTCGGCGATGGTGTCCTCGTCGTGCTCCACCACGATCAGGGTGTTGCCCAGGTCGCGGAGCCGGTTGAGGGTCTCGATCAGCCGGCGGTTGTCCCGCTGGTGCAGCCCGATGGACGGCTCGTCCAGGACGTAGAGCACACCCACCAGGCCGGAGCCGATCTGGGTGGCCAGCCGGATGCGCTGGGCCTCGCCGCCGGAGAGCGTGCCCGCCGGTCGCTCCAGGTTGAGGTAGTCGAGTCCGACGTCGAGCATGAAGTGCAGGCGGGCCAGGATCTCCTTGAGGACCTGGTCCGCGATCTGCCGGTCCCGGGCGGACAGCTCCAGTCCCTCGAGGAAGGCGATGGAGTCTCGCATCGGCAGGACCGAGGCCTCGGCGATCGACTTCCCGCCGACCAGCACGGAGAGCGACGTCGGGTTCAGCCGCGTGCCGTTGCACGCGGCGCAGGGGATCTCGCGCATGTAGGACTCGTAGCGGTCCCGCGCGTTGTCCGACTCGGTCTCCAGGTGCTTGCGGTGGATGTAGTCGATCACGCCCTCGAAGCCGGTGGTGTACCGGCGTTCGCGGCCGAAGCGGTTGCGGTACTGGACCACGACATTGAAGTCCTTGCCGTGCAACACGGCCTTGCGGGCCGCGGCGGGCAGCTTCTTCCACGGCGTGTCCATGGAGAACCCGACCTCGTCGGCGAGGCCGGACAGCAGGCGCTTCCAGTACTCGGACGTGGACTTGCCCATGGACCAGGGGGCGATGGCGCCCTCGGCGAGGGAGAGGTCCGGGTCCGGGACCACGAGGTCCTCGTCCACCTCGAGCCGGGTGCCGATGCCGGTGCAGACCGAGCAGGCCCCGAACGGGTTGTTGAAGGAGAACGAGCGCGGCTCGATCTCGTCGATGGACAGCTGGTGGCCGTTGGGGCAGGACAGCTTCTCCGAGAAGGAGCGGTACTTGCGATTGCCCTCAGCGTCCACGGCGTCCCACTCGCCGGCATTGGCCTTCTCCGGGTCGACCGCGGCGTCCACGTCCACGAAGTCCACCACCACGAGGCCGTCGGCGAGCTTCAGCGCCGTCTCCACGGAGTCGGTGAGCCGCTGGCGGATCCCGTCCTTCATCGCCAGCCGGTCCACGACCACGGCGATGGTGTGCTTGACCTGCTTCTTCAGCTTGGGCGGATCGGAGAGCTGGATGAGCTCGCCGTCGACGATTGCGCGCGAGAAGCCCTGCGTGGCCAGGGAGGAGAAGACGTCCACGAACTCGCCCTTGCGGCCCCGGGCCACGGGGGCCAGCACCTGGAAGCGGGTCTTCTCCGGCAGCTCGGACAGCTGGTCGACGATCTGCTGCGGAGACTGCCTGGAGGCCGGCTCCCCGCACTCGGGGCAGTGCGGGACGCCGATCCGCGCCCACAGCAGGCGCATGTAGTCGTAGACCTCGGTGATCGTGCCCACGGTGGACCGCGGGTTCCGGTTCGTCGACTTCTGGTCGATGGACACCGCCGGGGACAGGCCCTCGATGAAGTCGACCGAGGGCTTGTCCACCCGGCCCAGGAACATGCGCGCGTAGGAGGACAGGGACTCCACGTAGCGGCGCTGGCCCTCCGCGAAGATCGTGTCGAAGGCCAGGGAGGACTTGCCGGACCCGGACAGGCCGGTGAAGACCACGAGCGAGTCCCGGGGGATGTCCAGGTCGACGTTCTTCAGGTTGTGTTCCCGGGCTCCCTTGACCACGATCCGGTCCGGGTCATGGCGATGGCCACCGCTGTCCGGGCCCGAGGCCAGGCCGCGGGCGGTGGTGGGTGGAATGGTCTGGTCAGTGATCGTCAGAGGGGTATCGGGCACGCCGTCCAGTCTATTGGAGGACGCCTTCGAAGACATCTTCGAAACGTCGGCCGAGAGCGTAACCGCCCCCGCGTGCCCGTGCGGCACCGTCGCCGGTGGTCAGGACTGCGGGTAGACCGCCTCGAGCTGACGGACGGCCTGGCGCCGGGTGAACCCGAGGGCCTGCGCGGCCTCCGCATAGGCGGTGGCCGCCGCGGCCAGCCGGTCCTCGGCGTCGTCACCGCCCCGGGCCACCACGGTGCCCAGCCGAGGACGGGCCGTGACGACGCCGGCCTGCTCCAGTTCCTTGTACGCGCGCGCCACCGTGTTGGCGGCGACCCCCAGGGCCGCGGCGAGGCCACGGACGGTCGGCAGCTTGGTGCCGACCGGGAGCCGGTGGCGATGGATCAGGTCGAGCAGCCCGGTGCGGACCTGCTCGAAGGGCGGGACGGTCGAGGAGTCGTTGATGGCCAGGGCCTTGACGAGCCAGGCCGGCACCGACCCCTGCTGTGACGGCTGCTGTGACGGCTGCGCCGCCCTGTCGTCCTCCACCAGCACTCCCCATCTCCGGCCCCGATTGATGGCCCCACCCTAGCGAACAGCGCGGGCCGGGTCTTGACCTCCCCGGCGGCCTTGCTCTTCGAACCGTCAACGTCCCTAGACTGGGTCGCATGCCTTCTTCCACCTCACCGATCCGGCTGCTGCACGACCTGCCCCAAGTGACGGTCCGACAACGCTCGGTCTCCGAGATGGCGAACAACGTCTACGTCCTGACGTCGAAGACCTCCGGGACCCAGGTGCTGATCGATGCCGCGGACGACGCGGAGGCGGTCCGGGAACTGCTGGAGTCGGCGCGCGAGGACACCCCCTGCGAGCTCAAGCTCGCCGTGATCATCACCACCCACCAGCACTGGGACCACGTCCGGGCGCTGGCCGCGGTGGCGGAGGCCACCGGCGTGCCCACGGCCGCGGGGACCGCCGATGCCGGCGCGATCGAGGAGGCCACCGGCGTGGCCGCCAAGGTCCTGCTGAACCACGGGGACACCGCGGCCTTCAACGGGATCTCGCTGGCCGTCGTCGGGCTCCGCGGCCACACCCCCGGTTCGGTGGCCCTGGTCTACGAGCCCGAGGACGGGCCGCCGCTGTGCTTCAGCGGGGACTCCCTGTTCCCCGGGGGCGTGGGCAACACGCAGCAGGACCCGGAGCGATTCGAGTCCCTGTTCACCGACGTGGTCGGCAGGTTGTTCGACGTGTACCCGGACGACATGATCGTGCACCCCGGTCACGGAGACCGGACCACGCTCGGCGCGGAACGACCGCACCTGGCGCAGTGGCGCGAGCGCGGCTGGTGAGCGGCCCCGCTCAGATGCTGGGCGCCAGGTCGCTCTTGACCCCGACCACGAAGATGCGGCGGAACGGGTAGTCGGTCAGTCGCACGCCGTCCGGGGTGAGATAGGTCGGGTAGGACGCGCGCATGATGCGCTTGTACTCCTCCACGTACCGTTCCACCAGGTTCGTGCCGTCCCGTCGGTCCGCCTCCTCCAGGCGCTGCAGCGAGGGACGCAGTGCGGCCCCGCGGACCCAGTCGTAGACGGGGTCCTCCCCGGTGAGCGGCTGGGAGTAGGTGGTCTCCCAGACGTCGGCCTCATAACCGGCCGAGATGAGGGTCTCCAGGTACTCCTCGGTGGTGTAGACGGACTCGCGCTCCATCACGCCCTCCAGCGCCGCCGCGTACTCCGGGCGGCGGGACAGCTCGGCCATGGTGGCATGCGAGGGGGCCTCGAAGTTCCCCGGCACCTGGACGGCGAACCAGGCCCCCGGCCTGAGGGCGGCCAGCCAGCCGGCGACCAGCGCGCGGTGGTCCGGGATCCACTGGAGCATGGCGTTGGAGACCACCACGTCCACGTCGGCGTCCGGCTGCCAGCGCTGGGCGTCCACCTGGTCGAAGGCCAGGTTGGCCGGGGCCCCCGGCTCGGCCGCCATCCGGCGAGCGGTGTCCACCATGTCCGCCGAGGAGTCCAGTCCGATCACCTGCGCGTCGGGCCAGCGCTCGGCGAGGGTGGCCGTCATGTTGCCGGGACCGCAGCCGAGGTCCACGACCACCCGGGGATCGGCGATACGGATCCGTCCCGTCAGGTCGCGGTAGGGCCGGGCCCGGCGGTCGGCGAAGACGCTGTACTGCTCCGGATCCCAGGTGAAGTCGCGCATGGCTCCACGCTAGCGCCCACCAGGGCTGAGCGTACCCGTGGGATGACGCGGGAGGACACGAACACCTCACGGAACGCCAACTAGGCTGGCAGGGATGCTGCTCACCGACCTGATCCCCGCCCCGGACGCTCCCCGGCTGTCCCCCGATGCCGTCTACGAGTCCTTCCTGGACTGGACGCAGTCCCGGGGGATCACCCTCTATCCCGCCCAGGACGAGGCGGTGATGGAACTGGTGCAGGACAACAACGTCGTCCTGGCCACGCCCACCGGGTCCGGGAAGTCCCTCGTGGCCCTGGCCGCGCACTTCCACGCCCTGGCCCGCGGGCAGCGGACCTACTACACCGCGCCCATCAAGGCCCTGGTGTCCGAGAAGTTCTTCGCCCTCGTGGACGTGTTCGGGGCGGAGAACGTCGGCATGGTCACCGGTGACTCGTCCGTCAACGGGGACGCCCCCATCATCTGCTGCACCGCGGAGATCCTGGCCAACCAGGCCCTGCGGGAGGGCTCCGGGCTGGATGTCGGCCCGGTGGTGATGGACGAGTTCCACTTCTACGCCGACCCCCAGCGCGGCTGGGCCTGGCAGGTACCCCTCCTGGAGCTGCCCCAGGCGCAGTTCCTGCTGATGAGCGCCACGCTGGGGGACACGAGCCGGTTCGAGGAGGACCTCACGGAACGGACCGGCCGGACCACCACCACGGTGGCCCACGCCGAGCGACCCATCCCGCTGTCCTACGAGTGGTCCGAAAACCACGTCCAGGACAAGGTCGCCGAGCTCGTCGAGACCCGGCAGGCGCCGGTCTACGTGGTGCACTTCTCCCAGCTGGACGCCGTGGAGCGGGCGCAGTCGCTGTCCTCGGTGTCCGTGGCCACGCGGGCGGAGAAGGACGCGATCGCGGAGCGGATCGCCGGCTTCGCGTTCTCCGCGGGGTTCGGCAAGACGCTCAACCGGCTCATCCGGTCCGGGATCGGCGTCCACCACGCCGGGATGCTGCCCAAGTACCGCCGCCTGGTCGAACGCCTCGCCCAGGAGGGCCTGCTCAAGGTCATCTGCGGAACGGACACCCTCGGGGTGGGCATCAACGTGCCGATCCGCACCGTGCTCATCACGGCCCTGAGCAAGTTCGACGGCGAACGCACCCGGATCCTCAACGCCCGTGAGTTCCACCAGATCGCCGGCCGGGCCGGCCGCGCCGGGTTCGACACCTCCGGACTGGTGGTCGTCCAGGCCCCCGAGCACGTGATCGAGAACGCCCGGAACCAGGCGAAGCTGGCGGCCAAGTTCGCCGGGGTCAAGGACGAGTCCGAACGGTCCAAGCGGATGAAGCAGTCCGCGAAGTCCTCGCCGAAGAAGACCCCGCCGAAGGGTTTCGTGTCCTGGGGCAAGGCCACCTTCGAGCGCCTCGTGGACGCCGAGCCGGAGGCGATGACCTCCCGGCTGCAGATCAGCCACGCGATGCTGCTGAACATCCTGGACCGGCCCGGTGACCCGGTGATCGCCGTGCGGCGGCTGATCCGCGACAGCCACGAGACGCCGGCCCGGCAGGCCGCCCTGATGCGCCGCGCCCTGGGGATCTTCCGCGAACTGCTGGCCACCGGCGTCGTGGAGAAGCTGGAGGAGCCGGACGCCGAGGGCCGCACGGTGGACCTGACGGTGGACCTGCAGCCGAACTTCGCCCTCAACCAGCCCCTCTCCCCCTTCGCCCTGGCCGCCTTCGAGCTGCTGGACCCCGCGGACCCGGGCTACGCCCTGGACATGGTCTCGATCGTGGAGGCCACGCTGGAACCGCCGCGCCAGGTGCTGTCCGCCCAGGTGAAGAAGGCGCGCGGCGAGGCGGTGGCCGCCATGAAGGCCGAGGGCATGGACTACACGGACCGGATGAACGCGCTGGACGAGGTCACCTATCCGCAGCCCCTGGCCGAGTTGCTGGAGCAGTCCTTCGAGACCTACCGCGCCTCCGCACCGTGGCTCAACGACTTCGAGCTGACGCCCAAGTCCGTGGTGCGGGACATGTACGAGCGGGCCATGGGCTTCACCGACTACGTGAACTTCTACGGCCTGGCCCGGTCCGAGGGCGTGCTGCTGCGCTACCTCACGGACGCGGTCAAGGCGCTGCGCCAGACCATCCCGCAGGACGACCGGGACGATGAGCTGGACGTGCTGCTGGCCTGGCTGGACGAGATCGTCAAGCAGACCGACTCCTCGCTCATCGAGGAGTGGGAGGACCTGCTGGCCGGGGACATCGAGGAACTCAAGAAGGATCACGAGCAGCTCGCCCCGCCCGAGCCGCCGCGGCTGACCGCCAACCGGACCGTCTTCACGGTGATGGTCCGCAACGCCATGTTCCGCCGCGTGCGGCTGTTCGGGGACGAGCAGGACCGCGCCCTGGGCGAGCTCGGGGCCTCCGCCGGGGACTCGTTCACCACGCACGACTGGGCCGAGGCCCTGGACGGGTACTTCGGGGACTACGAGGACATCGACGACGGCGCCGCGGCCCGCGGCCCGCAGTACTTCCGCGTGGACACGTCCCCGGCGGCGGGGCCCGACGGCGGCGCGCCGGCCGGCGTGTCCGGCTCCCGGTGGTGGACGGTCCGGCAGGTCCTCGTGGACCCCGAGGAGAACCTGGACTGGGGCATCAACGCCGTCGTGGACCTGGACGCCTCGGACGAACTCGGCCACCCCGTGATCCTGGTGGTCTCGGTGGGCCCGCCCGAGCCCGGCTGGGCCGTGTGATGGCGGGACAGGACAGGACGGAGAGGACGATGGAGACAGCGACCATGACGAACGGCATCCGGCCGGCCCGCCCCACGGACGTGCCGGACATCCTGCGGCTGATCCGCGACCTGGCGACCTACGAGCGGGAGCCCGATGCGGTCCGGAACACCGAGGAGGAACTGCACCGGCACCTGTTCGGTGAGCACCCGGCCGTGTTCTGCCACGTCGTGGAGGACGTGGCGGACGACGTGCCTGACGCCGCGCCCCGGGTGGTCGGCCTCGCCCTGTGGTTCCTCAATTACTCGACCTGGGAGGGCACGCACGGCATCTGGCTCGAGGACCTCTACGTGGCTCCCTCGGTCCGCGGTCGCGGGCACGGCCGGCGGCTGCTGGAGCACCTGGCCGGGATCTGCTCCCGGCGCGGCTACGCCCGGCTGGAGTGGACGGTCCTGGACTGGAACGAGCCGTCCATCGGGTTCTACCGGTCCCTCGGTGCCGAGCCGATGGACGAGTGGACCACCTTCCGGCTCACCGGTGCCGCCCTGCAGCGGGCCGGCGAGACCGCGGGGGCCGGCGCCGGGGAGGCCGCCCGGCCGACGACCGGGATGGCGGGCGCACGAGGGTGAGTGCCGTCGTCGCCGGTGACCCCCGCACGTTCGCTCCCCCACGGCCCGCCGCGCACCGGGCCGGCCCTCGGGCCACGCTGCTGGACGGCACGCTGATCGCCGACCACTGGTTCGAGGTCCCCCTGGACCACGCGGTGCCGGACGGCCGGACCGTCACGGTGTTCGCCCGCGAGTACGTGGCCGCCGCGCACCGTGAACGGCGGGAGGAGCTGCCCTGGCTGGTGTTCCTGCAGGGCGGACCCGGGGGCAAGGGCATGCGCCAGGCCAGGCTCGGCGGCTGGATGAAGCAGGCGGCCACGGACTTCCGGATCCTCATGCTGGACCAGCGCGGTACCGGGCTCTCCTCCCCCGTCACCCGCCACACCCTGCCGGCGGAGGGTCCCGCGCAGCAGCAGGCCGAGTACCTCGTGCACTTCCGGGCGCCGTCGATCGTGCAGGACGCCGAGGCGATCCGGCTCGCCCTCGGCTCCGGGCCGTGGACCGTCCTCGGGCAGAGCTTCGGCGGCTTCTGCGCCCTCAGTTACCTGTCCTGGCACCCCGAGGGCGTCGAACGCGCCCTGATCACCGGCGGCCTGGCACCCCTGGACGGCCACGCCGAGCGGGTCTACCGCGCCACCTACCGGCGGATGCGGCACCGCAACGAGGAGTACTTCTCCCGGTTCCCGCAGGACCGGGAGGTGCTGGCCCGCGTCTACGAGGCGGCCCGGGGCGGTGCCGCGAACCTGCCGGACGGCTCACCCGTCACCGTCGGCCGGGTCCAGGCCCTGGGGATGCTCCTGGGCGGCAACACCCGCATGGACCAGCTCCACTACCTCCTGCAGGAGGCCTTCGCCGGCCCGGGGGGCCCGGTGCTCTCGGACACCTTCCTGCACGGGATGTACCAGCAGGTCTCACGCGCCACCAACCCGCTCTACCTGGTGATGCACGAGTCGATCTACGCGCAGCCCGCCAGCACCGGTGCCGTGCGTTCCGACACGGGCGGGACGGACACCGGCTGGGCGGCGCAGCGGCTGCTCACCGGTTCCGCGGACCTGGCCGACTTCGACCCGGACCGCACGGAGGCGCCGTTGCTGACCGGGGAGATGGTCTTCGACTGGTACGCGGACCTGGACCCGGCGTTGCGGCCGCTGCGACCGGTGACCGAGGCGCTGGCGCGCCGCACCGACTGGGGGCCGCTCTACGACCTGGACGCCCTCGCCGCCAACACGGTGCCGGCCGCCGCGGCGGTCTACACGAACGACGTGTACGTGGACCGGGACCTCTCCCTGCAGACCGCCGACCGGGTCCGGTGCCTCACCGTGTGGGAGACCGACGACTTCCACCACGACGGCATCGGCGACGACGGTCCGGCCATCCTGAAGCGGCTGCTGGAGATGACGGACTGAGCCGGCCGCTGCTCAGCGCAGCAGCCAGTCGTTCGGGCTGAACAGCTCGAAGTGGACCTCCACGGGGAACAGGGTCGTCTTGTGCTCCTCGATCTGGTCACGGATGTCCTGCAGGAAGGCGTTGCCGCCGCACAGGTACCACTGCGCGCCCGCCGGCAGCGTGCCGTCCTCGGACAGTGCCTTCAGGTCCAGCCGCTGGCCCTGGTCCCGGAAGGCCGTCACCAGGGGTGCGTGGAGGCGGGACGTCACCGACCGGGCCAGCTCGCCGAAGGCGTAGTCGGCCTCGGAGGCGTCGGCGTGCAGCACGGTGATCGGGTGCTCCGGACGCGACCGCTCGCCCTGCTCGCTGTCCAGCCGCCTGATCAGCGCCAACAGCATGCCGGCCATCGGGGTGGACCCGATGCCCTGGCTGACCGTCACGATCGGCGAGGTGAACTGGTGCAGCACCAGGTGCCCGGCGGGCAGGGTGGCCTCGATCGCGTCCCCTTCGCGCACGTGGTCCTGCAGGTGGGAACTGACCTCCCCGTCCCGCTGGACGGCCACGGAGAAGCCCCGGTCGTCCCACTCCACGAGGGAGTACTGGCGCAACTGCCGGGCACCGTCGGGCAGCTTCACGCCCAGGGACGTGTACTGCCCGGGCTGGGTCTGCGCGAAGCCCTCGGCCTCGAAGGAGTACCTCATGACGGACCCGGTCAACTGCTCCCGGCGGGTCAGCCGGGCGGGCACGAAGACGTCGCCGTGCGGCACCCCCGCGGAGTCGTAGAGGCCCTTCTCGAAGCTGACCAGGACGTCGGCCATGATCCAGTAGACGCGGTCCCAGGCCTCGGCGACCTCAGGGGTGACCGCCTCGCCCAGGACCTCCACGATCGCGTGGAACAGGTTGTCGTGCACGATCTGGTACTGGTCCTCGGTGATGCCCAGCGAGACGTGCTTGTGGCCGATCCGCGTCAGCAGCTCGACGGGGCTCGGCGCCGAGGAGTCCACCAGCATGGCGGCGAAGGTGGCCACCGACGCTGCCAGCGCCTTCTGCTGCCCACCGCTGCGCTGGTTGCCCCGGTTGAACGTGTTCGCCAGCAGGTCGGGATGCTCGGCGAACATGGTGCGGTAGAAGAGCCGGGTGATCTCCTGGATGTTCGCGCCCACCGCCGGCAACGACGCCCGGATGGTCTCCGCGTGCTCCGGGCTCAGGGCATGACGGTCTGCCTGGGGTGCTGTCTCGGTGTACATGGGCCCACCCTAGACCCCGGTCCCCGGGGTGATGTCCAGACCTGGACGACGGGGGCCCGGCCCGGCGACTGCCGGACCGGGCCCCCGTTCAGTGGGTCGGGTTCAGGTGGTGGGACCCTCGTTGTCCACGATGGTCTGCGAGATGGTCGGCACGTCCCGGCCCTCCGCCTGGGCGGTGGCCAGACGGGTCTCGTGGGCCGTGCGGATGATCTGCGAGTAGCTGTCCTTGTGGTCCAGCAGCTCGTCGCGGTAGTGCGGGGAGACCCGTTCGGCCGCGTGCGTCCACTTGTCCATGAGCGCCTCGGCCGCTCGGCGCTCCTCCTCGGAGGCGGTCTCGTCCAGCTTGGTGTACCGGTAGGAGAACTTCTCCGCGTTCTGCAGGGCCACCAGGGCGCGCCCCTTCGGGCTGGCCAGCGAGGCCACGACCGTGATGATGAGGATGCCCACGATGAGCATCAGCGACACCGTCGTCTCGATCTCGATCACCGGGACGTTCTCACCGCCGTTGATGAACGGCAGGTTGTTCTCGTGCAGCGCGTGCAGGATCAGCTTGATGCCGATCAGCCCGAGGATCGCGGCCAGGCCGTAGGACAGGTACACGAGGCGGTCCAGCAGGCCGTCAATGAGGAAGAACAGCTGGCGCAGGCCCATCAGCGAGAACGCCGTGGCCGTGAACACGATGTACGGGTCCTGGGTGAGCCCGTAGATGGCCGGGATGGAGTCGAAGGCGAACAGGACGTCGGTGAGCCCGATGCTGACCATGACGAGCAGCATGGGCGTCATGACCTTCTTGCCGTTCTCCCACGTGAAGAGCCGGTCGCCGTCGTAGCGCTCGGAGGCGGGGAGCCACTTCTTGGCCAGGCGGACCAGGAAGTTGTCCGCCTCGTCCTTGTTCTCCTCGTCACCGGTGAGTTCGCCCTTGAGCTGGCCGCCCGCGATCAACAGCAGCGCCAGGCCGAAGAGGTAGAACACGTCCGACCAGGCGGAGATGAGCGCCGCGCCGAGGAGGATGAACACGGTCCGGGAGATCAGCGCGAAGGTGATGCCGAACAGCAGCACCTTCTGCTGGTACTCGCGCGGCACCTTGAAGGAGGCCATGATGACCAGGAAGACGAAGAGGTTGTCGACGCTGAGCGCCTTCTCCGTGATGTAGCCGGCGTAGTACTCGATCGCGTGCTGGGTGTCGCCGAAGGCGAAGAAGACCAGGCCGAACACGAGGGCGATGCCCACGTAGATGGCGGACCAGATGGCCGCCTCGCGGATGGTCGGCGTGTGCGCCTTCCGGACGTGGAAGACGTAGTCGAAGAGCAGCAGCGCGATGATCACCGCGATGGTGATGATCCAGGTCAGCGCATTGATTTCCATGCAGTCACTTTCCGTGGTGGTTCAGGTGACCACGGCCGGACCGTCGCACGAGGGACGGCCGGCACGGGACACCGCTGGGTGTGTGCCGCAAGTCTCTCCGCCTGCCGCTCCGGCAGGCCGCTGCGTCCGGCTGGTCAGTCCAGCGTGCTGACGTCCGCAGTGTTCGGGATACTCCCCTACGCCGTGGTCCAGTGTATACCGTGCTCCCGGCCAGGTCTCAGGCGTGGCCCGCCCGCTGCATCTGCCGCAGTTCCTTCTTCAGCTCGGAGACCTCGTCCCGGATCCGGGCGGCCAGCTCGAACTGGAGGTCCACGGCGGCCTGGTGCATCTGGGCGCTCATCTGGTCGATCAGGTCGGACAGGTCCTTGGCCGGCAGCTTCGCGAAGTCCGGTGCGCCGCCGTCGTGCTCCACCAGGTCCGCGTCCCCGCCGGCGACCGCGTGGGCGGCGGCCGCGCGCTGCTCCTCGCTGATGGTCGCGGTGTAACCGCGCTTGCCCTTGCCGTACTCGAAGCCGGACTTGAGGCCGCCCATCCCCGCCAGGAAGTCCGCCGAGTCCGCGTCCTCCCGGGCCAGCTGGTCGGTGATGTCCGCGATCCGCTTGCGCAGCGGCGTCGGGTCGATGCCGTGCTCCTTGTTGTAGGCCTGCTGCACCTCGCGGCGGCGGTTCGTCTCGTCGATCGCGTACCGCATCGAGTCGGTGATGCGGTCCGCGTACATGTGCACCTGGCCCGAGACGTTGCGGGCGGCACGCCCGATGGTCTGGATGAGCGAGGTGGACGAGCGCAGGAAGCCCTCCTTGTCCGCGTCCAGGATGGACACGAGGGACACCTCGGGCAGGTCCAACCCCTCGCGCAACAGGTTGATGCCCACGAGCACGTCGAAGGTCCCCATGCGCAGCTCGCGCAGCAGTTCCACGCGGCGCAGGGTGTCCACGTCGGAGTGCAGGTACTCGACCTTGACCCCGTGCTCGAGCAGGTACTCGGTGAGGTCCTCGGCCATGCGCTTGGTGAGGGTGGTGACCAGGACGCGCTCGTCCCGCTCGGTGCGCACCCGGATCTCCTCGAGCAGGTCGTCGATCTGACCCTTGGTGGGCTTGACCACCAGCTCGGGGTCCACCAGGCCGGTGGGGCGGATGATCTGCTCCACCACCCCGTCGGCCTGGGACAGCTCGTACTTGCCCGGCGTGGCGGACAGGTACACGGTCTGCCCGATCCGCTCGAGGAACTCGTCCCACTTCAGCGGCCGGTTGTCCATGGCCGAGGGCAGCCGGAAGCCGTGCTCCACCAGGGTGCGCTTGCGGGACATGTCGCCCTCGTACATGGCGCCGATCTGCGGGATCGTCACGTGGGACTCGTCGACCACCAGCAGGAAGTCGTCCGGGAAGTAGTCCAGGAGGCAGTGCGGGGCCGATCCCGCCGGCCGGCCGTCGATGTGCCGCGAGTAGTTCTCGATGCCGTTGCAGTACCCCATCTGCTGCATCATCTCGAGGTCATAGGTGGTGCGCATCCGCAGCCGCTGGGCCTCGAGCAGCTTGTTCTGCGACTCGAACTCCTGGAGGCGCTCCCGCAGCTCGTCCTCGATGGAGCCGATCGCCTTGTGCATGCGCTCGTCACCGGCCACGTAGTGCGAGGCCGGGAAGATGTACATCTCCTCCTCCTCGCGGACCACGTGCCCCGTGAGCGGGTGCAGGGTCTGGATGGTCTCGATCTCGTCCCCGAAGAACTCGATGCGGATCGCCAGCTCCTCGTACATCGGGATGATCTCCACGGTGTCCCCGCGCACGCGGAAGGTCCCGCGGTGGAAGTCCTGGTCGTTGCGGACGTACTGCATCTGCACGAACTGGCGCAGCAGCGCGTCGCGGTCCATCTCCTGCCCGCGGCGCAGCGTCACCATCTGCTGGATGTACTCCTCGGGCGTGCCCAGGCCGTAGATGCAGGACACGGTGGCGACCACGATGACGTCCCGGCGCGTGAGCAGGGCGTTGGTGGCGGAGTGCCGCAACCGCTCGACCTCCTCGTTGATGGAGGAGTCCTTCTCGATGAAGGTGTCCGACTGCGGCACGTAGGCCTCGGGCTGGTAGTAGTCGTAGTAGGAGACGAAGTACTCGACGGCGTTGTTGGGCAGCAGTTCACGGAACTCGTTCGCCAGCTGCGCGGCCAGGGTCTTGTTCTGGACCATCACCAGCGTGGGCCGCTGGACCTTCTCGACCAGCCAGGCCGTCGTCGCGGACTTGCCCGTGCCGGTGGCACCCAGCAGGACGACGTCCTTCTCCCCCGCCTGGACGCGCTCCGCCAGCTCGGCGATCGCCTTCGGCTGGTCGCCCGAGGGCGTGAACTCCGAGATCACCTCGAAGGGGGCCACCTGCCGATTGATCTTCTGCGCCAGACTCATGCCGTTAACCGTACTGCCCGCCGGGTCGCCGCGGCAGGGCGGTTCACCACCGGCGGAGACCGGACGCTCAGCCCCCGGTGCCGTCCAGCACCGGCGCCACGTACTCGTCCCAGAACCGGCGCGTGGCCCGGCGCAGGTCCTCGAGGCCGGCGTCGTTGACGATCACGACGTCGGCCGCGGCCCGGCGCTGTTCGTCGGTGGCCTGCGTGGCGATCCGCGCCCGCGCGGCCTCCTCGGTCATGCCCCGGTCCCGGACCATCCTCGCCACCCGCTCGTCCGTGTCCGCCTGGACCACCAGCACCAGGTCGTAGGCGCCGGCCTGCCCGGTCTCGACCAGCAGGGGCACGTCCTGGACCACGACGGCATCGGGCCCGGCCTCGCGGACCAGGCGCCGCCCCTCGGCGCGCACCAGAGGGTGGATGATCCCGTTGAGCCGCTCCCGGGCGTCGGCGTCGTTGAAGACGATGGCCGCGACCGCGGCCCGGTCCATGGTCCCGTCCGCGGCGATCGAGGCGGGGCCGAAGGCCTCGCGCACGAGGGCCAGACCCTCGGAACCGGGGGCGACGACGGCGCGGGCCAGGGCGTCCGAGTCGACGACGACGGCCCCCAGGTCCGCGAGCTCGGCGGCCACGGTGGACTTGCCCGAGGCGATGCCCCCGGTCAGGCCGATGTGCAGTCTGGGCCGGTCGGCGGTCGTCCCCCTCGAGGTCATCGCGTCTCCTCGTCCTCACCGGCCGCGACAGGGGCTGAATCCGTGCTGACCGCCTCGTCGCGGGCCCTGTCCTCGTCGAGCACCGGCTGGACGTGGTCCTCCCAGAACCGCCGGGTCGCCTCTGAGAGGTCGTTGAGGCTGCCGTCGTTGAGGATCACCTCATCGGCGATCTCGCGCCGCTCCGCGTCGTTGGCCTGGGCGTCGATACGCTGCCAGGCCTGCTGCATGGAGAAGCCGCGTTCGTGGACCAGCCGGGCGACCCGGGTCTCGGCCGGGGCCTCGACCGTGAGGACCACGTCGAACTCCTGGGCGGAGTCCGTCTCCACCAACAGCGGCAGGTCCACGACGACCACCGCGTGCGGCCCGGCCTCCCGGACCCGCCGCTCGATCTCCTGGCGCACGCGCGGATGGACGATGGCGTTGAGGCGCTCCCGGGCGCTGGTGTTGCCGAACACGATCTTTGCGAGGGCGTAGCGGTTGAGTTCGCCGCCGTCCGTGATGACGTCCCCGCCGAACACCTCCCGGATCTCGGCCAGGGCCTCGGACCCCGGGATGACGACGTCGTGGGCGACCCGATCGGCGTCGACGACCAGGGCGCCCAGCTCCCCCAGCTGCTTCCCCACCAGCGACTTGCCCGAGGCGATGCCACCGGTCAGGCCGACATGGAACAGCGCCCGGCCGTCCTGGGCCCGTTGCCAGGCCCAGGTCTGCGGCTGGTGAGTGTCGTACTCGGGTTCCGTTCCGACCTCGTACTCGGGCCGGATCACGTACTTGTCCATGTCGTGCTCATCCTCGTGTGCCCGCCGGTGGTATTCCTCGACCGGCAGCACCTTCTTCCACTGGCGAGTCCGGATCGGCTTCACCGCGCCGGCGTCCTCGCGCAGGGCCTGCAGCAGCATCCAGGACTGCAGCAGTGCCAGGGCCATGACAGGGGCGCCGATGACGATGATGACCTCCTGCAAGGCGCCGAAGCCATTCTCGCCAGAGGTGACGAGGATGACCGAGCAGATCAGGCCCACCGAGACCGCCCAGAAGATCCGCTGGCGCTTGGGGCCCACGTCCTCGTGGCCGGAGGCCAGGTTGTCGAGCACCAGGGCACCGGAGTCCATTGATGTCACGAAGAAGATGACGATGATCAGCAGGGCCAGCACCGCCGTCACACCGTAGAGGGGAAAGGACTGCAGGAACTGGAACAGTGCTGCTTCCACGTTGCCCTGGGTGACGATCGTCTCGGTCAGGCTCCCGGCGCCCGTCTCCGACCGGTCGATGCGGAAGGAGTTGAGCCCATAGACACCGAACCAGATGATGACGAAGGCAGTGGGCAGCCCGAGGCACGCGGTGACGAAGGCCCGGATGGTCCTGCCGCGGGAGATGCGGGCCACGAACAGGCCCACGAACGGCGACCACGTCACGGTCCAGGCGTAGTAGAACACCGTCCAGTCACCGGACCACTCGCCACCGCCGATGGTGTCATTGAAGAACGAGAGCATCGGCAGGTTCGCCAGGTACGATCCCGTGGATTCCACGATGCCCCGCACCGTGTCCATGGTGGCGCCCCACATCAGCACGTACACCATGAGGGCCACCGCCATGACGATGTTGAGGTAGGACAGCCGCTTGATGCCCTTGTCGAGGCCGGACAAGGCAGAGGCCAGCGCCACGGCAGTGATGACGGCGATGATGCCGGCCTGTAGCCAACCGTTCATGGGCACACCCATGACGTAGTTCATCCCGCTGTTGATCTGCATGGCGCCGAGGCCCACGGACACGGACAGGCCGAAGACGGTGGCTACCACGGCAAGGATGTCCACGACCTTCCCCCAGGTGCCGTGGATCCGGTCACCGAGCAGGGGTTGCAGGGCCGATGAGACGCGCGGCGGCAACTGACGCTTGTACGTGAAGTAGCCGAAGCACAGTCCGGGAACCACCAGCAGCGCCCACATATGGATGCCGAAGTGGAAGTTGGCGATCGCCAGCGCCTGGGTGGCCGCCAGGTCCGAGGCCGACTCCGTGCCGTACATCGGAGGGTTGACGTAGTGGTTCATCGGCTCCGCCACGCCCCAGAACATGAGGACGGCGCCCACACCGGCGGCGAAGAGCATCCCGAACCAGGCGACGCCCGAGTACTCCGGTTCCGAGTCGTCGGTGCCCAGTTTGACCCGGCCATAACGGCTGAGGGCCAGGCCCACCGCGACGAGCACCAGAAGAGTGGTGCCGAGCGTGTAGAACCAGCCGGCGTCGTAGCGCAGGAACGTCGACACGACGCCGAAGGCACCCTGGACGGGGGCCGGGAACAGGGCCATCGCCACCGTGAAGACGATGATGACCGACGCTGAGATGAAGAAGATGGCCGGCCCGGTCCGCAGGCCCAGCCGGTTGTGAAGACGAGTCAGCATGAGTTCCCTCGTTTCCGCTCACCCCGGTCGTTCCGGGGACCGTGTCCGTGCGACAGGCGACAACTTACCGCACGAGGGCGGCGCGACGGCGACCCGTAGACTGAACGGCATGCCTGGCAGGTCGCGCAACGCGCAGTACACGGTCCTCCCTGCCGCCTCGGCCCACACCCCGGTCGTCCACGAACTGGAGATCCGGCGCTCCCGCTTCATCGGGTGCCTGGCCCGGGTGGAGACCGAGCAGCAGGCCCGCGAGGTCATCGCCGGCCTGCGCCGGCAGCACCATGAGGCCCGGCACGTGTGCAGCGCCTTCATCCTCGGTCCCGACCGGGACGTGATGCGATCCTCCGACGACGGTGAGCCGGCCGGGACGGCGGGCCTCCCGATGCTGGAGGCCCTGTCCCTCAGGGACACCGGTGGTGCGCGCGACCTCTCGGACGTCTGCGCCGTGGTCGTGCGCTACTTCGGCGGGATCAAGCTGGGCGCCGGCGGACTGGTCCGCGCCTACTCGGACGCCGTGTCTGCCGTCCTGGACACCACGCCCCTGTTCGCGCGGCAACGGATGGTGCTCACGGGGGTCGAGGCCCCGCACGCGGAGGCCGGCCGGTGGGAGAACGAGCTGCGCGCGGCCGGTTTCGCGGTGCAGGACACCGACTACGGGGCCTCCTCCGCCACCGTGACGGTCGCCCTGCCCGACGACGGCCGCTCGGGCGAGGCGTTCGCCGCGCGCCTGGCGTCGATCACGGCCGGGGCCGGGACGTTCCGCACGCTCGGCAGCCAGTGGGTGGACCTGCCGTGAACGCTGCCCTCCCGTTCGGCCAGACTCCCCCGGTCGGACGCTCGGCCCTGACGGAGGGCTTCACGTACGACGCGCTGTCCCGCTGGCCCTACCCCGAGGCGCCCGGGCTGCAGGCCCACGACGCCGCGGACCTGTTGCTGCTGGACACCCTGCAGTCCTGGCTGGACACCGGACACGCCGGTGCGGAGCACGGCAGGCGCGGCGCCGTCGTCGTGCTGGAGGACCGGCACGGCGCGCTCACGCTCCCGCTGCTGGCCGCGGGCCACGACGTCCGGGTGGGGCAGGACGCCCTGGCCCACGAGCGGTCGCTGGAGGCCAACCTCGGCCGGTGGGCCACGCCGCTGCCGGGCACCCTGCACCGCGGCCCGGTGGACGCCGGGCTGGTGGCCGGTGCGCACACCGTCCTGCTGGTCCTGCCCCGCTCGCTCGATGCGCTGGAGCAGTGGGCGCACCTGGTGGCCGGGCACGCCGCCGAGGACGTCGTCCTGCTGGCCGGGGGCCGGGACAAGCACATGACCCCGCGGCAGAACACCGTGCTGAACCGCCACTTCGAGTCCGTGGTCCCCGGGCGCGGCCGCTCCAAGTCCAGGGTCCTCACCGCCCGCGGCCCGGTCCGCGGGCGGCCCGCCCCCTTCCCCCGCACCGCGGTGCACGCCCTGCCCGACGTCGGCGCCGTCACCCTCGCGGCCCACGGCGCCACCTTCGGGGGCACCGCCGTGGACCCGGGCACGCGGTTCCTGCTCGAGAACATCGGGGCGCTCGGGGACGTGGGCAGGGCCGTGGACGTCGGCTGCGGCAACGGGACGATCGCGGTCTACCTGGCGCTGCGGGCCCGCAGCGTGGGCCGGGAGGTCACCGTGGTCGCCACCGACCAGTCCGCCGACGCCTGCGCCTCCACCGCCCTGTCGGCCGGGCTCAACGGCGTCGCCGCACGGGTGGAGGTCCGCCGGGACGATGCCCTGGCCTCCTTCCCGGACGCCAGTGAGGACCTGCTGGTGCTCAATCCGCCGTTCCACGCCGGCAACACCGTGGATCCCCGGGTGGCGTTGCGGCTGTTCGAGGCCAGCGCGCGCGTGTTGCGCCCGGGCGGCGAGCTGTGGTGCGTGTGGAACTCGCACCTGATGTACCGGCCCGAGCTGGACCGACGGGTGGGCCCCACCCGCCAGGTGGCCCGTGACCGCACCTTCACGGTCACGGTCAGCACCCGGCGCTGAAGCGGGCGCGCACCCCCGGACAGCACGAAGGCCCCGCACCGTGGTGGTGCGGGGCCTTCCTGTCACGCTGTCCGGGTGGTCAGCGGTTCAGCCGATCAGTTGCCGGTGAGCTTCTCGCGCAGGGCGGCGAGGGCCTCGTCGGAGGCCAGGGTGCCCTGGTCGGACTCGCCGTGGTCCTCGGAGGAGTAGGAGGCAGCGCCGGACTCGACGGCAGCCGCGCCCTCGACGTCCTCGTTGAGGTGGCGGGCCACCTGCTCCTTGTGGGCCTCCCAGCGGGCCTGGGCGTCGGCGTACTGCTGCTCCCACGCGGCGCGCTGGGTCTCGAAGCCCTCGAGCCACTCGTTGGACTCCGGGTCGAAGCCCTCGGGGTACTTGTAGTTGCCCTCGTCGTCGTACTCGGCGGCCATGCCGTAGAGCGCCGGGTCGAACTCGGTGCCCTCCGGGTCCACGCCCTCGTTGGCCTGCTTGAGGGACAGCGAGATGCGGCGGCGCTCCAGGTCGATGTCGATGACCTTGACGAACAGCTCGTCGTTGACGGACACAACCTGCTCGGCGGTGTCGATGTGGCGCGAGGCCAGCTCGGAGATGTGCACCAGGCCCTCGATGCCGTCCTCGACGCGCACGAACGCACCGAACGGCACCAGCTTGGTGACCTTGCCCGGCACGACCTGGCCCAGGGCGTGGGTGCGGGCGAACAGCTGCCACGGGTCTTCCTGGGTGGCCTTCAGGGACAGGGAGACGCGCTCGCGGTCCATGTCCACCTCGAGCACCTCGACGGTGACCTCCTGGCCCACCTCGACGACCTCGGACGGGTGGTCGATGTGCTTCCAGGACAGCTCGGAGACGTGCACCAGGCCGTCCACGCCACCCAGGTCCACGAAGGCACCGAAGTTGACGATGGAGGAGACGGTG
>JAPFFX010000256.1 GCA_026645375.1 Citricoccus sp. WCRC_4
CCGGTCCAGGGACTCGACCCTCATGGAGATTCCGGCCAGCACCAGCTCCTCGGAGGGCGTGCCGCCCCGGTCCGCGCCCTGGAGTGACCGCCACGCCTGGGGCCACATCCGGTGCCGCTCCACGAACGGAGCCCACTGGACGCCCGGCATTCGCACCGGTCTCCTGATTCCCGATGATCCGGCGCGCGCCGACCTGACACTGACCTCCCGCGGGAACGACCACAGGCTGATCCCGTGGAGGGCCAATGCCGTCTCCCGGCAGAACACCGCATCACCCGCCCGCCGGGAGGCTGCGACGGCAAGCACTGTGGCCATGTACCGGCTCATCGGGTAGGCGTCATTCCATCCCGCACGCTCGGCGTAGACACCCGGACGGATCCGGACGAGATCACCGCGATCGACTGCTCTCGACAGTCGCCTGGGGTCCTGGGCAGATGTACCCGATGGGTCCGCCAGCGTCATCGGGATGGTCCAGGCGCGCACGGTCCCGTCCGCCTGCATGAACACGGGATGGTCCGCGTAGAGACCTCGCGGGCCAGCGCTGGGTGAAGATGTTAGGACTGTCATCGGTCCAGCACAGCGCAGAACGCGGTCGCGGTGGTTCCATCCTTGCCGCCTGTGTGGACAACCCGGCCGGGTGGGCCCCCGGAGGAGAGCTGTGGAGTGATCCGCCGCCGATCAACCATCCTCTAGTGGACCATTCAGCCCGGCAGGAACCGCGGTTTCGTCCACCGCGGCATGATTCGCCACCCACCACCCACCACCCACCACCCACCCACGACGACGGCGCCCCACCTCCGAGGAGATGGGGCGCCGCGCACTCGGGCCGGGTCAGGATGGGGTCAGCGGCCCGTCACGGGCCACCCCTCAGGGACTACCCATCGGGACCCAGACACCGGGCCGGGCTCAGGCCTTGTAACCGGTGCGCCAGCCTTCCTGGTAGGACTCACGCGCCACGGCGGAGTACGGCACCGGGGAGACGGTGGCGTTGACCTCGGTCTGCTGGTGCGGTTCGACGGTGGTCTTCTTCGTGCCACCGTCCTCCTCGCCCCAGACGACCTTCAGCCGGGCGCCCTCGGGCACGTCCGGGTTGATGGTGGCCAGGGACAGGGCGCGCTTCTCGTTCGCCGAGTAGCCGGTGAACATGGACACGCCCACCACGGTGCCGTCGTCGTCGATCACCTTGTCGAAGTTGGACGAGCCGTAGTTGGCCAGCGGCAGGTCGAAGTACTTGAAGGGGGTGCCCTCCGTGTCGTACAGCGAGGCCTGGATGCGCTGGATGTCCTCGGCGTCCCACGCCAGGGTGACCTTCTTGCGCTGGGCGGCGGGGTCCATCTTCTCCAGGGCGTCGCGGCCGATGAAGTCGTGGTCGAACTTCACGAAGGACCCGTAACCGAGCTCCCAGGGGGTGTGGTAGTAGTCCTCGATGTTGTCCGAGACGAACGAGCCGGCCACGGCGTTGTTGGCCTCGTAGGAGTCGGCGCCCAGCCACTGGCGGTACTCGGCCAGCAGGCCCTCACCGGTGTAGATGGCCGGCAGCGGGGACGGGATCCAGCCGGACTCCAGGGTGTTGGACGGGTAGGCGCGGGAGCCCACGGCCAGCATGCCGAACTCCTCGCCGGCGGCCAGGATGGCGTCGCGCATGCGGTCGTAGTCGGCGTAGGGGCCCCAGATCTCCAGGCCCGGGGCGCCGGACATGCCGTGGCGCAGGGTGCGGACCTGGGTGCCCTCGATGTTCATCCAGGACATGTTGAAGAACTTCAGCTTCTCCAGGGAGCCGCCGTGCAGCTTCTCGATGATCTCCCAGGCGCGCGGGCCCTGGATCTGGAAGCGGTAGTACTCACGCTGCACCGGCTTGCCCATGGGGCGGGAGGGCGAGCGGCGGTCCTCGACGATCTCCAGGTTCTGGTAGCCGTTCTTCTCGGCGTTGAACAGCAGCCAGTTGGTGGACGGAGCGCGGCCGACGTAGACGATCTCCTCCTCGGCCTGGCGGAACATGATGCCGTCGCCGATGACGTGGCCGGCCGGGGTGACCGGGACGTACTGCTTGGCCTTGTCCACGGCGAAGTTGGCCACCGAGTTGATGGCGGTGTCCGAGATGAGGTTGATGGCATCCGGGCCACGCAGGATCAGGTTGTCCATGTGGTGGGACTGGTCGAAGAGCACGGCGGAGTCCCGCCAGGCGCGCTGCTCCGAGCGCCAGTTGGAGAACTCGGGGGCGACGACGGGATAGACGTACGCGCCGATCTGCGCATTGCGCAGGCGCTCGACAACGTTGCCGGACTCGTCCAGCACGTCCTGCAGGGACTTGGTGGTCACAACGGTTTCAGACATCGGTTCGGTCCTCTCGAATGGTCCTGCGGAGGGGTTCTGCGAGCAGGGAGTGATCTGCCCCACACCTGCTTCGTCACCGACCATATACCTATGCGCATAGGTATGTCGAGACCCGTCGCCCCCTGCCCCGCAGCCACCCGCCGGGTTACGCTCCCACCATGACCACCCAGCCCCCGAACGAGCCCACCGATCGCACCTCCGCCATGCCCACCCTCGGTCCGGACGGCACCGCGCGGACCGGCGCGGACCCCGTCAGCTTCCACACCCGCAAGTGGGTCAAGCCCGAGGACCTCAACGCCAACGGCACGCTCTTCGGCGGGTCGCTGCTGCGCTGGATCGACGAGCAGGCGGCCATCTACGCGATCATCCAGCTGGGCACCCACCGCGTGGTCACCAAGTTCATCTCCGAGATCAACTTCGTGGCCTCGGCCCGCCAGGGGGACATGATCGAGATGGGCCTGAAGGCCACCCACTTCGGCCGCACCTCCCTGACCATGCGCGCCGAGGTCCGCAACATGATCACCCGCCACGTCATCCTGACCATCGAGAAGATGGTGTTCGTCTCCGTGGGCGAGGACGGCAAGCCCGCGCCGCACGGTTACACGGACATCACCTACGACCGGGACCGGCTGCCGATCGAGCTCCGGGACTGATCGCGACCAGCCCGACCGTGCATTGACACGGGAAGAAGCCGATAATGGAGACAACCGAGAGGAGACGTCATGAGCGAAGCCACCCACGAGCCGCAGACGACGACCGAGACGGTGACGGTCACCAAGACGGTGACCACCACGGACGCCGACCTGGCGCAGCAGCTCGTCGACGACGCCACCCAGCAGCAGGTGAAGTACGAACACGATGACGCCAAGGCCGATGACTGGGGCAAGGCCTCCTTCCCCGCCTCGGATCCGCCGCAGAACTACTGACCAGCCCGCAAGGCCCGACGGCGCCGCCGTCGCCGTCCAGCCCCGGCCCGGCCCCGGACACCCTCCGGTGCCGGGCCGTCCTGTGTCCCGGGCCGTCCTGTGTCCGCAGTCCCGTGTCCGCAGTCCCGTGTCCCCAATCCCGTGTCCGCAGTCCCGTGTCCTGCACCCAGCCTCCCGCGCCCCGTGCCTCCTCACTGATCGGAAGACGTTCCCCCGGACTTGACCCAGGTCAAGGATTCCC
>JAPFFX010000275.1 GCA_026645375.1 Citricoccus sp. WCRC_4
TCCTCCCCGGTGGTGGCATGGCCCAGGGCCCGGCGCACCGCTGTGGCCACGGAGTGCGCGTCGAAGCCGAACAGGACCGTCACGGCCCCGACGGCGGCGCCCACCGCCTCCGCGATGGACGCGTGGGGTGCCTCCTGGGACAGGCCGACCAGCGACCGGTTGATGTGTTCCAGGGCCTCGTCCGGCTCCAGGAAGAAATCGCCGTTGATGCTCGCGCTCGTGATGGTCCCCGTGCCGGGGGCAGAACCGTCCGAGACGGTCAGGTCGGCGATGACCAGCTTGCCGCCCGGGACCTTGAATTCACCATGGTGATCGCTCATCCCTCCATACTATGGACGATCCTTGGGACACCTGGCCGGGGGCCCGACCTCACGTTTTCCGTCCTGGTGACGACTACGGTGTGATGACGATGATGCTGCCCTTCGACCTGGCCGTCCGCACGCACGGTGCCACCGTGCTGCGGGTCTGTCGCGCGGTCCTCGGTCCCGGGCCCGACGCGGAGGACGCCTGGCAGGAGACCTTCCTGGCCGCCCTGCGATCGTGGCCGGAGCTGGGCGAGGTGTCCAACCTGGAGGCCTGGCTGGTCCGGGTCGCCGGCCGGAAGGCGATCGACGTCCTGCGGGCACGGGCGCGCCATCCCGTGCCCGTGGAGGAGCTGCCGGAGACCGTGGTGGCACCGGCGAGTGACGCGGACGGGCACGCGGCCGTGTGGACGGCCGTCGCCACGCTGCCCGAGCGCCAGCGCCTGGCCATCGCCTACCACTACCTCGGTGGCCTGAGGCACACCGAGACGGCAGCACTGATCGGCAGTACCCCCGAGGCCGTGCGGCGGGCGGCGGCCGACGGGCTCAAGACCCTGCGGGACCGCTATGACGGTTGAGCGATATGAAGAGACAGGACGAGGCGAGAAGAGATGAGGACCACGTCATGACGACACCACCACCCGCGGGCCCCGGGAGCGTCCCGGCGTTCTCGGTGTCCGAGGCCGAGCTGGCGGGACTGGCCGGGAAGCTGGCCCACCGGGCGGAGGACGAGTCCCTGCTGGAGGTCGCCTACCGGATCGTCGACAGTCCCGTGGGCCGGCTCCTGCTGGCCGCCACCGAGCGGGGACTGGTGCGGGTCGCCTTCGAGCGGGAGGGCTTCGACGGGGTTCTGTCCGGACTGGCCGCCAGGCTCGGACCCCGGATCCTGCACGCGCCCTGGAGGCTGGACGCGGCCGCGGCCGAACTGGGCGAGTACTTCGCCGGCCGTCGGCGCCAGTTCGGGGTGCCCCTGGACTTCGCCCTGTCCCACGGCTTCCGCCTGGCCGTCCAGCAGCGGCTGCCGGACATCGGTTACGGGCGGACCATGTCCTACCGACAGGTCGCCGAGCTCCTGGACCGCCCCGGGGCCGTGCGTGCCGTGGGCACCGCCTGCGCCACCAATCCCCTGCCGGTCGTCGTCCCCTGTCACCGGGTGCTGCGCTCGGACGGCAGCCTGGGCGGCTACCTGGGCGGGCTGGAGGCCAAGTCGACGCTGCTGGAACTCGAGGACCGGGCGGTCGCCGCATGAGCGGGCCGCTGCCGGATGCCCTCATCGTCGGACCGGACGGCCTGGCCCGCCCGCCGTGGGCCGCCACCGACCCGTTGCTGCGCGAGTACTACGACACGGAGTGGGGCCTGCCCGTGCGGGACGAGCAGGGCGTGTTCGAGCGGCTGTCCCTGGAGGCCTTCCAGTCCGGCCTGTCCTGGCGGACCGTCCTGGCCAAGCGGCCGGCCTTCCGGCACGCCTTCGCTCACTTCGACCCCGAACAGGTCGCCGACTTCGCCGAGACCGACGTCGAGCGGCTCCTGGCCGATGCGGGGATCATCCGCAACCGCGCCAAGATCCTGGCCACGATCGGCAACGCCCGGGCCACCCTGGAGATGCGCCCGGAGGGCGGACTCGCCGAGTTCGTCTGGTCGTTCCAGCCCGCGCAGACCCCCGAGCCGCGGACCTGGGCCGAGGTCCCCAGCACGTCCGCCGAGTCCGCGGCGCTGTCGAAGGCCCTGCGGGCGCGGGGTTTCCGGTTCGTGGGACCCACCACGATGTTCGCCCTGATGGAGGCCATCGGGATCATCGACACCCACCTGGTGGGGTCGCACCGGCGGGGAACCTCCGGCGTGTGGACCTGACAGGGGCTGGGTAGGCTCGGGGCATGACGAACGACGTGGGTGCCCTTCGCCGGTGGACGACGAGGATCGGCTGGATCCTGGCCGTGGCGGTGCCCCTCTGGATGGCCGGCGGCCGGTTCCTGACGGACAGCGCCGGCGACCTCACGGGGATCTATGCGCTGACGCTCACCCCGGTCCTGCTCCTGCTCTCCGTGGCCGCCCTCGCGGTGCCCCGCCGCCGCCCGGGACGCTACCCCTCCGCCCGGTCCCTGGGGCTGCTGCTGATCGCCTGGGCCTGCGGCCTCGGGCTGGGGTTCACGCTGCCGGACACCGGGGAGGGCGCCTCCTCCGTGCTCGGCGCCCTGGTGGGACCCCAGGCCGAGGGCGTGGCCGCCGCGTTGAGCAATCCGCTGGGGATCATCATGCTGTTCATGTCGATCGCCGGCTGCGTGCTGGCCGTGAGGGACAGCTCGCGCGCGGACGCTGCCCGTCGCTCCCCCAGTGACGAGGACGACTACCAGGGCACCGGCTACTTCCCCGTCCTGGACGTGTAGGCCTGCGGGAGGGCCAGGCGCAAAACGAAGAACCGGGGTCGGCACTCGGTCCGCCTCCCTGATGGGAGGACGGACCGGGACGACCCCGGTTCTCCAGAACTCTGTGGACGGGCGAAGACTACTTCTTGCCGCCGAAGCCCTTGAAGCGGGCGTTGAAGCGCTCCACGCGGCCCGCGGTGTCCATGATCCGCTGCTTGCCGGTGTAGAACGGGTGGGACGCGGCCGAGATCTCGACGTCGATCACCGGGTAGGTGTTGCCGTCCTCCCACTCCATCGTCTTGTCCGAGGAGGTGGTGGAGCGGGTGAGGACCTTCTCGCCGGAGGCCAGGTCGTTGAAGATCACCAGCTGGTAATCGGGGTGGATGTCAGTCTTCATGGGGAATCCTTCGCATGCGCCACTGGATTTTGCCAGCAGCTTTTCAGGAACGTTGGGGGTCGGCCGCAGCACGGCCGAGGATCAACTATAGCGCATCGGCCCTCAGTCGCGGGAACGCAACTCCCAGAAGGCCACGGCCGAGGCGGCGGCCACGTTGAGTGAGGCGACCCCGGCGGACATGGGGATCGCCACGTGCAGGTCGCAGGCCGCGAGCGTCGCCGGGGTGACCCCCGGGCCCTCGGCGCCCAGGACGAGGGCCAGCCGGTCGTGCCCACGCACGTCGGGGGCATCCAGGGGAATGGCCTCCTCGCTGAGTTCGAGCGCGGCCACCGTGAAGCCCTCGCGCCGCAATCGCTCCAGCTCCGCGGGCCAGGCCGACCGGCCCCGGCCGTCGGCCTCGCCGATCCGGGCCCACGGCACGGCGAACACGGTGCCCATCGACACGCGGATGCTGCGCCGGTAGAGCGGGTCGGCGGACTCGGGACTGACCAGGACGGCGTCCACCCCGAGTCCCGCCGCCGAGCGGAAGATCGCCCCGAGGTTGGTGTGGTCGGAGACGTTCTCCAGGACGGCGACCCGCCGCGCTCCGGCCAGGACCTCGTCGACGGTGCGCGGCACGGGCCGGTCCATGGCGGCCAGCGCACCACGGTGCAGGTGGAAACCGGTGATGCGTTCCAGGACCTCGTCCGTACCGGTGTAGACGGGAACCCGGGGGTGCGCGGCGAACACGTCGGCCATCGACTCCAGGTACCGGTGGGCCAGGAAGAACGACCGGGGAGTGTGCCCGGCCGCCAGTGCGCGGCGGACCACCTGCGAGGACTCGGCCAGGTAGATGCCGTGGACGGTGTCCTGCCGTCGGCGCAGGGCGGCGTCGGTGAGCCGGGCGTAGACCTCCACCCGCGGGTCGGACACGTCCGTCAGCTCCACCGGCTGACCCATCCGCTGACCCGTGTCCTCACCCACCGGCGACCAGCCGCCAGACCATGTTCGCCAGGCCGGCCAGGCCCACGACGACGATGACCACCCGCAGCCAGAACGGCCTGATCCGCCGCCCGATCCGTGCGCCCAGGCTGGCGCCCAGCATGGACGAGACGGCGATGAGCAGCACGGCCCGCCAGTCGATGCGGTCGAAGGCGAAGAGCAGGTAGGACGTGGCGGCGATGAGGTTGACCATGAGGGACAGGTAGGTCTTCGCGGCATTGGCGTGGACGAGGGCTCCGCCCATGAACACCCCCAGGATGCCCAGCAGCAGCACGCCCTGCGCCGCCACGAAGTACCCGCCGTAGATTCCCGCGCCGAAGGTCAGCAGCCACAGCAGCGGGGTCACCGGTCCCGTCGGGACGCCCGGATCGTCCGCTCCGTCGCGGGCCATGGCGCCCGGCCCCGGGGCCGTCGCCGCCTCCGATGCCCCGTCCTCGCCGTCCAGCTCCGCCTGTCGCGCCTTCCGGCGGCGCACCCAGGCGGACATCCGCGGCTGGAACACCACGAAGCCCAGCGCCACCACGATGAGGATCGGTGCGGCCACCCCGAAGACCTCCTCCGGCAGCACCATGAGCAGGAAGGCGCCGACCAGCCCCCCGGACAGCGAGGCGGTGGTCAGTGCGGGCAGCACCGCGCGCGACTGCGCCAGCTCCCGCCGCCAGCCGAACACCCCGGACACGCCCGCGGCCACCAGGCCCATGGCGTTGGAGATCTGTGCCGTCACCGGGGGGAATCCCATGGCGACCAGCACCGGGAAGGTCACGAGGGTGCCGGACCCGACGAGGGTGTTGATGGTGCCGGCCCAGAATCCGGCCAGCAGGATGACGGCCACCTGCCAGAGCTCCAGGCCCAGGAATTCCACGACGTACCCCTCCAGTGCGACGGGCGCCGGTCAGCGGGCGACGGCCGTGTAACGGCCCTCGTCCCGGGTGACCTTGAGGGGCAGGCCGAAGGCGGCGGAGAGGTTGTCCTCGGTGAGGGTCTGCTCCAGCGGCCCGGCGGCGACCACGCGGCCCTGGCGCATCAGCAGCGCGTGGGTGAAGCCCGGCGGGATCTCCTCGACGTGGTGGGTGACCAGGACCAGGGTGGGCGCGACCGGATCGGCGGCCAGTCGGGTCAGGGCCCGCACGAGGGTTTCCCGGCCAGCCAGGTCCAGGCCGGCCGCGGGCTCATCGAGCAGCAGCAGTTCCGGGTCGGTCATGAGCGACCGGGCCACGAGGACGCGCTTGCGCTCGCCCTCGGACAGGGTGCCGAAGCGCCGGTCCTCGTAGCCGCTGAGGCCCCACTGCCAGATCAGGCGCCGGGCCCGTTCCTCGTCCTGCGCGTCGTAGTCCTCGTTCCAGCGGCCCATTACGCCCCAGGACGCGGTCACCACGGCATTCAGCACGGTCTCCTGGCCCGGGAGCTGCTGGGCCAGCGTCGCGGAGGACAGGCCGATCCGCGGGCGCAGCTCGAACACGTCGACCGCGCCGAGGACCTCGTCCAGGATCCCCACCATGCCGGTCGTCGGGTGCATGCGGGTGGAGGCGACCTGCAGCAGGGTGGACTTGCCGGCCCCGTTGGGCCCCATGATGATCCACCGCTCGCCCTCGCGCACCTGCCAGTGGATGTCCTGGAGCAGCTCCTTGGTGCCCCTGCGGACCCCCACCGCCGCCATCTCCACCACTGCCTCGCCCGAGGGGACGAGGGTCGAAGGGGCATGACTGGCGCGCTGGAGTCCGTCAGAAGGGTTGGTCATGCCTCAAACACTAGGCTAGAGGGACCCTTCCCAGCACGAAAGGCCACGGCATGCCGCCCATTGCATCCTTCACCGCAGCAGTCACCGACGACGACGGTCTCACCCCGGCCTCCCGGCCCGGTGCCGCGACCGACCGGGTCCTCGTCTACCTTCCCGGGGAGACCGGTCCCGCGGCCGGTGGGCTGGGCCGGGGGGACGCGCCGGTCGGGGTGCCCGCCCATGCGGAGCCGGTCTCCGGCGTCGGCTTCCACGGCTGGCGCTGGGACGTCCCCGCCGGTGAACCGGCCGGCCGGCCGGATCCGGCCCTGCTGCCCCCCGGGGCGGCCGTGGCCGTCGTGCCCGCGGACGCCGTCTCGGCGCAGCGCAGGATGCTGGTGATGGACGTGGACTCCACGCTGATCCGTCAGGAGGTCATCGAGCTGCTGGCCGCGTATGCCGGACGCGAGGCGGAGGTCACGGAGGTCACGGAGGCCGCCATGCGGGGAGAGGTGGACTTCGCCCAGTCGTTGCACCAGCGGGTGCAGGCCCTGGCCGGTCTGGAGGCAGACGTCATCGAGAAGGTGGCGGCCGCCGTCGAGCCGCAGGACGGGGCCCGCGAGGTGATCACCGCGTTCCGGGACGCCGGCTGGGAGGTGTGCGCGGTCTCGGGCGGCTTCACCCAGGTGCTGGCGCCGCTGGCCGCCGACCTCGGGCTGAGCCGCTACCGGGCCAACGACCTGGAGATCGTGGACGGCCGGCTGACCGGGCGCGTGACCGGACCCGTGGTGGACAGCGCCGTCAAGGCCCGGATGCTGCGCGCCTGGTCCACGGAGGCCGGGGTGGACCCTGCCGGGGTGATCGCCGTGGGCGACGGGGCCAACGACATCGACATGCTGCAGGCCGCAGGGCTGGCCGTGGCGTTCTGCGCCAAGCCCGCCCTGCGCCCGCACGCCGACATCGAACTGGACCTGCCCTCGCTGGACGTCGTCCGGGTGCTCGCCGGCCTCTGAGGGTGCCGGGTCAGCGGTGGTCGGGATCGCCGCCGGCGGCCTCGAGGAAGTCCTGGGCCCCGCCCACGTACTCGGTGTGCCCGGTCGGCAGGTCCCGGCCCACGAGGGCGGCCACCTCGGCGGCGAACTCCTCGACCGAGTACAGCTTCCCGGCCGCCTCGCGGCGGGCCTCGATGGCCCCGGGCTCGGCCCGGTTGAGCATCGTGGCCGTGATGGTCCCCTCGATCATGTCCCCGGACACCACCACGAGGGTGATCCCCTTCTCGCGCAGCGCGGGGATGCGCTCCCGCAGGGCGGTCTCGCCGGCACGCTTGGAGCGGGCCACCGGCTCGTAGGCGTCCATCGTGGGGACCGCGTCGATGAAGTGCGCCTGGTGGCTGGTGACGAAGACCACCTGGGAGCCGGAGGGCATGACCTCGGCGGCGGTCTCGAGCATGGCGACCTGGGCATCACGGTTCAGCACGTTCGCGTAGTCCTCGCCCATGGAGGACTCCATCCCGCCGGAGGCGTTGAGCACCAGGATGTCCAGGGAGCCGAAGGCCGAGACGGCGGCGTCCACCATGGCCTGGCGGCCCTCGGCGGTGGTGATGTCGGCTCCCACGGCGACGGCGCGGCCGCCGGCCTCCTCGATCGAGGCCACCACCTTGTTCGCGCGGGGCGCCTTCTGCCGGTAGTTGACCACGACGCCGGCCCCCCGGGCCGCGAGCAGGCGTGCGGTGTCGGCGCCCACGCCACGGCTGGAACCGGTGACGATGGCGCCCTTGCCGGTGAGGTCCTGCGTGCTCTGGGTGGTCTGCGTGTTCTCGGTGCCCTCGGCACCCGCGTTCTCGGAAGTCATGCGGATCAGTGTCCCATCCCCAGGCCGCCGTCCACGGGGATGACGGCACCGGAGATGTAGGACGCCTCGTCGGAGGCGAGCCAGCGCACCACGCCGGCGACCTCGGCCGGTTCGGCGAACCGGCCGGCCGGGATCTGCGCCTTGTACTGCGTCTGCAGGTCCTCGCCCAGGGCCTGGGTCATCTCCGTGTCGATGTACCCGGGGGCGACCACGTTGGCCGTGATGTTGCGGGAACCGAGTTCGCGGGTGAGCGAGCGTGCCATGCCGACCAGGCCTGCCTTGGAGGAGGCGTAGTTGATCTGCCCCGGCGAGCCCATCAGGCCCACGACCGAGGAGATCAGCACCACGCGGCCCTTCTTCTTGCGGATCATGCCCTTGGAGGCACGCTTGAGCACCCGGAAGGCACCGGTGAGGTTGGTGTCGATGACCGAGGTGAAGTCCTCCTCGCTCATCCGCAGCAGCAACTGGTCCTGGGTGATCCCCGCGTTGGCCACGAGCACCTCGACCGGCCCGTGGGCCGCCTCGACCTCGGCGAAGGCCCGGTCCACCGAGTCGGCGTCCGTCACGTCGGCCTGTACCGCGAACAGCCCGTCCGGGGCCTGCCCGGACCGTGAGGTGACGGCCACCCGGTCCCCGTTGTCCCGGAAGGCCTGCGCGATGGCCAGGCCGATGCCCCGGTTGCCACCGGTGACCAGGACGCTGCGCCCGCCCGTCGAATCCTGCGTGCTTGCCTCGGCCATGGTTCCTCCTGGGTCGGTACTGCGTCTTCGGTGCCCCACTCTAGGGCGGAAAGTGGGACAATGGACGACAGGCCGAGACAGGCCGGCCACCGATCCCCCACCGCTCAGGAGCCCGTCCCATGTCCATCCGTCACGCCGAGACCGGTCGCCAGACCGGGCACACCCGGCGAGACCGTTCCGAGGACGTCCAGCGCATCACCAGCGCACCGGCACCGGGCCACGTCGACCGCGACGCCCGCTTCGTGCGCTACGCCTGGCAGATGGGGATCCGGACCGTCTGCTTCATCCTGGCCTTCTTCACGACCGGCTGGGTGCAGATCGTCTTCTTCGCCCTGGCGATCGTGCTGCCGTACATCGCGGTCGTCCTGGCCAATGCCGGCACCGTCTCCAACGGCGAGGCGCTGGACGCGGTGCCCCAGCCCAGCGCTCCGGAACTCACCCACCGGTTGCAGCTGTCCGCCGGGCCGGAGACCCTGGTGGGCTCCACCACGGACGATCCGCCGGCCGGCGCCAGGCCGTCCAATCCCCGTGCCCAGCCGGAACCGGGGCCCCTTCCGGAACCGGGCCACGGTCGGGACCACCGCGCCGCATGAACGACCGTGACCTCTTGGGTGCCCTGGACGGCACCACCTCCGCCACGCCCGGCCGGGCGGCTGCGCCGCCGTCGGGAACGGACGGTGCCGGCGAACCCGTCCGGCCGGAGTGCTCGCGGAAGGGGTGCCGGCAGGACGCCGCCTGGCTCCTGGAGTGGAACAACCCCCGCATCCACGCGCCCGAGCGGCGCAAGACCTGGCTGGCCTGCCCGGAGCACCGG
>JAPFFX010000289.1 GCA_026645375.1 Citricoccus sp. WCRC_4
GACCGGGTGATTCTCGTGGGCGGCGCCGGATCGCCCGCGGACCCGGATGCGGACCTGGGCTCCACCCAGCTGCGCAGCCGGTCCACCGGACCCGCCGCGGTGAGGCTGCGCTTCGACGACGGCCAGGGCCACGAGCTCTCCGGATCCGCCCTGGTGGGACGCAATCCCGCCGCGGCCGCCGGCGAGACCGTGGACCTGCTCATCCCCTTCGCGGACATGGGGCGGTCCGTGTCCAAGACGCACCTGCACCTGACGGTGGACTCCACCGGAGTCTGGGTGACCGACCGCAACTCCACCAACGGCTCCGGCATCACCCCGCGTGGCGGGGACCGCCTGCGGCTGGAGCCGGGCCAGCCGGTGCTGGCCCCGGTGGGGACCACCGTCCACTTCGGCGACCGTTCCTTCACGGTGTCCGCTGCATGACCCTGGAGACTGCCATCGACGCGCCCCAGAGACCCTTCCGCCTGAACTACGGCTTCGGGTCCCACCGTGGACTGCGCCGGCAATTGAACGAGGACTCCCTGGTGGTCACCGGGAACCTGTTCGCCGTGGCGGACGGCATGGGCGGACACGAGGCCGGAGAGGTGGCCAGCAGGATCTGCGTGGAGACCCTCGCCTCGGGGGTCAAGCAGGTCCGGGACGATCTCACGGCCGAGCGACTGCAGCACCTGATGGTCGCCTCGGACGACGCCATCCGCAGGGTCGCGGACTCACGGGCGGGGACCACCCTGGCGGGGGTCGCGATCGTCCGCGAGCTCCAGGGACTGTACTGGATGGTGTTCAACGTGGGTGACTCCCGCGTCTACCGGGTGTCCGAGGGGCAGTTCAGCCAGGTCAGCGTGGACCACTCCGAGGTCCAGGAGATGGTGGACGCGGGCTACCTGAGCAGCCAGGAGGCCCGGCATCATCCCCGTCGGCACGTGATCACCCGCGCCCTGGGCACCGGTGAGGCGTCGGAGGCGGACTTCTGGATGCTCCCGGTCCATGACGGGGACCGGCTGATGATCTGCTCGGACGGGCTGACCTCCGAGGTGGACGACGAGGAGATCCTGCAGGAGCTCACCGCCCACCACGCGCCGCAGGACGCGGTGGACGCGCTGATCCGCAGCGCCCTGCGCGGAGGCGGCCGGGACAACATCACGGTCGTCGTGGTGGACGTGGAGGACACCGAGGCCGAGGAGAACCGCAGCATCACCTCGCCCCGGGCGTTCCACGCCGAGGAGCAGCAGACCACCAGGCCCCGGCTCGAGGCCGGCGCGGCCGGAACGCTGGGCGGCGGCGCCACGGGTGATGTCGCCGCCGGCACCACGGACGCCACGGCGGGCGGCACCGGTGCGGTGGGCGGGGAAGGGGAACGACCATGACACCGACCGCGATGGTCCGCTACAGCGCCGGGCCGTGGCTCGGGCTGGTCCGGGGACGGTCCCTGGTGACCCTGCCCGCGGACGCCAGCGAGGAGACCGCCGCAGTCCTCTGGGACCTGCTGGCCGGGACCCCGGGAGTCGAGCACCTGCTCGCCACGGTCCTGTCCGGCCGCCTGGACCTGACGGGGATGCCCGCGTTCGCCATCGTCTCCTTCGCGGGCCAGGACGTGCACGCCATCCTGCGCGGGGACGTCCACCTGCGGACGACCGGCCTGGACGACGTCGAGACCCGGTTGAGCGGGACCGGGGTCTCGACGTGGGCCGAGCGGATCGTCCCCGGGGTCCGTTCCTTCGAACTGCTCGTGGACGATGCGCTGCCCGACACAGAGGACCTTCCCCTGGAGGCCGGCGCCGTGCGACTGGCTGCCCTCCAGGCCGACCTGGTGGCCGCCCCCGTCCCACCCGCGGAACCCGCCGAGGAGGGCGCGGATCACGCGGCCCCCGTGGTGGACGAGCAGCCGGACGGGGAATCCGACATCGACATGACCATCGCCCCGGACGCCGCCGGGTTCCTGTCATCCCCCTCCGTCCCCCACGCACAGGAGCCCTCCGGCTTGACGACCCTGGTCCAGCCGGCCGAGGACGGGACGGCGTCACGCGGGGAGGCCGACGTCGTGGCCCCGTCCGAGGCCGACCCCCAGGAACTCATCGATGCGGTGCCGTGGCTCGCCGCGGCCCGGCGGGCCGTTCCCGTCCCGGAGCAACCGCGGACGGGCCACCCGGACGGGGGATCCCGCGTGACGGGGATCCCCGCCGCGCCGGGCCAGACGGTCGCCCCCGAGGCGCATCCCGACGACGATGTCGACGCCGACACCGTGCTGTCCCCGTCGGCGGCCGCGCAGGCCGCGGCCGGGCCGGCAGCAGCCGACCGGGTCTCCGCGCCGCCGTCGGGATCTCCGGCGGAACCTCCGCCGGCCGTGCCCGCGGACCCGGACCACGACGGCGAGACCGTCATGAGGTCGGACCTGGACCTGGCCGGCGTCGAGACCGCCGTCCCCGCCGCCCCGGCACCGCCGGCCACCGGGCCCATGGTCCTGGCCCGGCAGTGCTCGAACGGGCACGCCAACCCGCCCACGTCCAGCACCTGCACCCTCTGCGGGCAGTCGCTGGGGGGAGAGGCCCGGCAGGTCCGCCGTCCGGCCCTGGGCCGGGTCCGGATGTCCACGGGCGAGGTACTGGAACTGGACCGGCCGGCCGTCATCGGCCGCCAGCCGCAGGCCGACCGCGTGGGATCGGGCACCATGCCGCGGATGATCCAGGTCCGCAGCCCCAACGGGGACATCTCCCGCTCCCACTGCGAGGTGGTGCTGGAGGGCTGGCACGTGCAGTTGCGTGACCTGAAGGCCACCAACGGCACCGTGCTGATCCGCGAGGGCGCCGCCCCGCGCCGGTTGGGCCAGGGCGAGACCGTCATGGTCCTGGACGGGGACATCGCCGACCTCGGTGACGGAGTCTCCCTGCGGTTCGAGGCGATTCCGTGAGCTCGAAGCGCCCCCCGGCGCCCCCTCCGCACATCGGCGGGTACCGGTACCTCAGCCTGCTCGGATCCGGCGGGTTCTCGGACGTCTACCTGTACGAGCAGGACCGGCCCCGGCGCAAGGTGGCCGTCAAGGTGCTGCTCTCCGGGCTGCGGACCGAGCGCGCCCGCACCTCGTTCGAGTCCGAGGCCAACCTCATGGCCCAGTTGTCCTCGCACCCGTACATCGTCACGATCTACGAGGCGGACGTCACCGAGGACGGTCACTCCTACCTGGCCATGGAGTACTGCTCCCGGCCATCGCTGGACATCCGCTACCGCAGGTCGCGGCTGGGCGTGGACGAGGTCCTGGCCCTGGGCGTCCAGGTGTCCTCGGCCGTGGAGACGGCGCACCGGGCCGGGATCGTGCACCGGGACATCAAGCCGGCCAACATCCTGACCACGGACTACAACCGGCCCGCCCTGACCGACTTCGGCATCTCCGGCACCACGGACATGCTGGACGAGGAGGCCGGCATGTCCGTCCCGTGGTCCGCGCCGGAGGCCTTCGCCGGCGGTTCCCCGGACGGCGTGGCCATGGACGTGTGGTCCCTCGGAGCCACCCTCTACACGCTGCTGGCCGGCCGGTCCCCGTTCGTGCGTCCCGGGGCGGACAACTCGCAGAAGGAACTGGTCTCCCGGATCGGCAAGGCACCCCTGCCGCCCCTGAACCGTCCGGACATGCCCGCCTCCCTGGAACTGGTGCTGGCCACCGCGATGGCCAAGAACCCGGCCTCGCGCTTCCCCTCCGCCCACGCCTTCGCCCTGGCCCTGCAACGGGTCCAGTCCGAGCTGGGGCTGTCCGTCACCCCGTTCGAGGTGATGGACGAGTCCGGGTCCCTGGAGGCCGAGGACGACGCGGTCGAGGAGGGCGGCGACGCCACCCGGGTGCGGCAGGTCGTCTCGATCGACCCGGACCGCGGCGCCACGGACACCTCACGGCTCTTCCCGCCGATGCCCCCGGCCGCCGCGCCGGGACGCCCCGCCGAGGACGACGTCGACGACGCCACCGTCATCCGGCCCGGCCGCGGCACCCGGGGACATCCGGGCACGACGCCGGACGGCACGTCCCCGGATGACGGTCCCACGATCATGGGCGGCCGGACCGGCGCCGGCCTGGCCGGGGTCCGGGCGCCGTCGCGTCCGGCGCGCCGCTATCCCGAGGCCGGCGGGGAGTGGGAGCCCGACGGCACCACCGCCCACCGCGTCGAGGAGAGGGCCGGGACGTCCCCGGCCGTGGCGTGGGCGACCGAGAACAAGGCGGGGATCATCGCCTCGCTCGTGGTGCTGGTGCTCGGGACGGTGGCGGCCGTGTGGCTGGCCGGCAGCCTCTCGGCCCGGCCCGCCCCGGACACCGCGCCCACGCTGATCTCCGAGTCCCCGGCCCTGCCGCTGCCGGAGCCGGCGCAAGCGGTGCAGGCCGCCGAGGCGGTGTCCGGTTCCCAGGAAGGGCAGGACGCGGTCTTCACCTGGACGAACCCTGAGCCGAAGCAGGGCGATGAGTACCTCTGGCGGACCACCACGGCCACCGGCAAGGGCAGGATCACCACCTCCCGGAAGACCTCCGCCACCACCCCGGTCCTGGAGCGGGACCGCACCTGCATCGAGGTCGTGGTGGTGCGCGCCAACGGCAAGCAGTCCGACCCGGCGGTGGGATGCGTGGAGTGACCGCGGTGCCCCGGACGGGCGCCAGGACGGCGGGACACGGGACGGGGGACATCATGGAAGGGGAGCGGATGATGGATGCCGACGGGAGCGTCGCACGGCAGGAACGCGGAGTACGGCCGGATCGACCGGGACACCGGCAGCCGCCACGAGGCGGCACGGGGACCGACGAGCTGACGGTCTGCTTCGTCGGGGAATGGTACGAGGTCTCACCGGACGCGGTGTTCACGATCGGTCGTGAGGGTGACCTCGAGATCGACGACAACCCGTACCTGCATCGCCGGTTCATGGAGATCCGGCAGATCGACGGGCTGTGGTGGCTGGTCAACGTGGGGTCGATGATCTCCGCCACCGTGGCCGACGCCTCCGGCGGCATGCAGGCCTGGGTCTCGCCGGGCTCGCGCATCCCGCTGGTGTTCGGCCAGCTCAACGTGGTCTTCACGGCCGGCCCGACCACCTACGAGTTCTCCATCCACCTGAAGAACCCGTCCTTCCTGCACCAGTCCAACGGGACCGAGGCGGTGGGGGAGACGACCATCGGCCCGGTGCTCTTCACCCCCTCGCAGAAGGCCGTCATCGTGGCGCTCGCCGAACCGATCCTGCGGCGCGGAGGGACCGGGTTCTCCACCGTCCCGTCCTCCGCCAGCGCCGCCAAGCGGCTGGGCTGGCCGCTCACCCGGTTCAACCGCAAGCTGGACAACGTCTGCGACAAGCTCGACCGGGTGGGTGTGGCCGGACTGCGCGGGGGAGGCGGCAAGCTGGCCACCAACCGGCGCACCCGCCTGGTGGAACACGCCGTGACGTCGCATCTGGTCACGCGGGACGACCTGCCCCTGCTGGACCAGGCGCACGGCGCCGAAGAGGACTGACACCGCGCGGCGCCCGCCGGACCTTGGCCCCGGCCAGGGTCCTCCGGTAGACACTGAGGGTGCAGGACAGGTCGGGCGTGCGGCGCGGATCGGTCCCTCGGGGCTGGTTCGCCATGCTCCCGGTGGCCGTGGTCGCCACCGCGCTCTCGGCGTGCCTGCCGGGCCCGGACCCAGGGTCCGGGCAGGAACCGGGGAACGATCCCGGCACGCGACCCGTCCCGCACCAGAGTTTCGTCAGCCGCCCGGACCTGCTGCCGCCGGCGGTCAGGCTCACCGAGGGACCGGCCTGGTCCGACGAGCACGGGCGGGCCGGGGAGTTCACCTTCCTGACCCCCAACTACGGGTCCGAGACGCCCTCGGACGGCGCCGTCATCCTCGACGCGCGCGGTGAACTCGTCTGGATGAGCCCTTCCCGGGAGGACGTCAAGGACGATGAGTACTTCGACCTGCGCGTCCAGGAGTACCGGGGCGAGCCCGTCCTGACGGTCTACCAGGGCACCAGCGACCAGGGCCGAGGAGACGGGGAGATCCTCGTCCTCGATGAGTCCTACGAGGAGATCGCCCGGGTGACGACCGGTGGTTCGCTGGGACCCGGTCAGGCCGATTTCCACGACTCGACCATCACGCCCGAGGGCACCATGCTCATCGGCGCCTACGTGGTCACCCCGGCGGACCTGGGCGAGGTGGGCGGGCCGCGTGACGGGTACGTCGAGGACGCCGTGATCCAGGAGGTCGACATCGCCACCGGTGAGGTCCGGTTCGAGTGGAGCGCCCTGGACCACGTCCCCCTGACCGAGACCGTGCTGGACTTCGCGCGGGAGCAGGCGGAGGTCGCCGAGGAGGCCGCGGACGAGGGAATCGAGGCCCCGCAGCTCGGCACCCGGGACGAGCCCTTCGACTACTTCCACATCAACTCGATCGCCGAGGACCGGGATGGTGCTCTGCTGGTCTCCGCGCGGCACACCAACGCCATCTACCGGATCGACCGCGGCACCGGCGAGGTGGACTGGACCCTGGGCGGCTCCGCGAGCGACTTCCGGATGGGCGAGGGCGCCCCCTTCACCTGGCAGCACGACGCCCGGCGCGCCCCGGACGGCACCCTGACCCTGCTGGACAACCACGCGGGTGGTCACGAGGACGACGCCTCCTCCCGCGGGCTGCGCCTGGCCCTGGACGAGGAGGCGATGACCGCCGAGGTGGTCACCGAGTACCTGCCGCCCGCCGAACGGAAGGCCAGCAGCATGGCCAACGCCCAGCAGCTGCCCAATGGCAACATGCACATCGGCTGGGGAGCCCGGCCCTCGTATTCCGAGTACACCCCGGACGGCGAGCTCATCTATGACGTCTGCCACGGGGACGAGTGCTACGGCGAGGGGTACGAGGGCGGCGGCGGCAGCTACCGTGCCTATGCGTTCGCCTGGGAGGGCCGGCCGGCGTCCGATCCGGACGTGGTCGTCCGCGAGGAGGACGGCGGCCGCGTCGCCTACGCCTCCTGGAACGGGGCCACCGAGGTGGTCCAGTGGCGGCTGCTGGCCGGCGAGGACAGGGCCGGCGCCGTCGAACGGACCACGGCCGACCGGGACGGTTTCGAGACCGCGATCCCGGTCACCGGCGGGGACCCGTACCTCGTCGTGGAGGCCCTGGACACGGACGGGCAGGTGCTGGGGACTGCCACCCCGGTCGCGGGTCCAGACGACTGAGCCACCCGGTTCACTGGCCCGGCAGGGACTCCGGGATCGCGTCCTCGTGGACCGTGTAGGACGTCATCAGCTGCCTCAGCTCGCGGTACTCGGTGGTCTCGAGGAAGGCACGCATCGCGGCGTCACCCTGCTCACCGGTGAGGGCCTCGACCATGGGCAGGGGGACGCCGGCGTGCAGGCTCGTCCCGCCGATGTACCCGGTGGGGTCGGTGGTCAGGGACTGCAGCCAGGCGCCCCAGAACGCCTCCCGTGAGCGCGGATCCACGGTGTCCGGGACGTCCGCCACGTGCACGGACAACATCTCGTAGGGCAGGTCGACGGACTCGTGGGGGCCCAGGTGGTACGCGAGGAAGTACGCGTCCGAGTCCTCGTGGAAGGAACGGAGCCCGGTGAGCTCCTCCGTGTCCAGCGCCCCCAGGAGTTCGGGCTTGCCACCGTCGTTGTCCTTCTCGCCGTAGTGGCTCACCAGGTCCACGGTGATGTCGTCGTCCTTGTCCGTGATG
>JAPFFX010000322.1 GCA_026645375.1 Citricoccus sp. WCRC_4
CCGGTCCAGGTCCTGTTTCGTGGTCGGCATCCGCGCGTACCCAAGATCCATGGCCACACCGTACCGAAAGTCAGTTTCGTACGTCCGGGCCGGGATGTCGTTTTGGGCTTAGTTCTGGAACACAAATACATGGCGTGTCGCCGTTCCGGAGACTTCCTGCCGGAAGTGTCCCAGTTCTAAGGAACTGGGACACCGCGAGAACTTGGACGCGACCCCAAACAGTGCTCGAGACACTCGTGCGACCCCACGGCGGACAAGGCCGCGGAAGTCGCTGTAGGCAGTCACATCGTGGCGGTCGCCGGTAGGCTGATCCGACTCCCACCCCGCTCGAAAGGCCTCCGTGCCCCCTGAAACGTTGTTCATTGACCCGTTCGTCGAACCGGCCCCTCTGGGCAGTCCGGCACCCCCGGAATCAGTTGCCCCCCAGGCTGTGTTTGCCGCGCCTCCGGCACCGGAAGGCTTTGACGACGAGCCGTGGACGGAACCGGACATCCCGTTCCGTCCGACACTGTCGGGGGAGCAGTCATCCAGTAGACAGCGCGCCGGGCAGCGCGCCAACCGTGAGGGCCGAACCGGTGGACGGGACAACGGCCGCAGCCGGCGGGCCCACTAGCTCGAGGACGCTGTCCAGACGGTAGTGCCCGCCCAGGGGGTGCACCGAGGCCTTGCCCTGGTGGCCGCCGACGGCGGACAGTGGGGGATCGCCCACCATTACTGCCCGGCACGGCCCGCAGCGATTCGGCCGGTCGAGGGGCGCTCAGCTCTGGGTGTCTGAGCCCGCTGGCAGGATGGGCCCAGGAGGCAGCCATGGACTTTCCCGAGACCGACTCCGAGGGGGCGCCCCGGATCACCGCCGATCAGGTCATCCGTGGGGATGTCTGCCGCTACCTGGAGGTCTGCGATGACGGGACCGTGCACACCAGCAAGGACCTCACCGCGCACCGTAAGGACCAGGGTGACTGGTGGGACCGGCACCTGAACCCGATCACCGACCGGGTCAGTGGCCGGGTCGCCACCTACCTGGTGGTCCCGCGCCGGCAGGATCCGCCGACCGCGCGGCTGGTGTTCGCCCTGGACGTGGCCGGCACCCGCTACACCGGGGACGGCAAAGGCTGGCTGATGGCCGAGCTCGAACCCGGACGGTACACGGCTGTCGGCGAGGCCCCGGTGCCGGGCCGTGTGGAATGTCCGGCCTCGGAGATCCTCGCCTGGGACGAGGCCGAAGCCGTCACCCGGCGCAGCCAGCACTAGACCGTCTCACACCGCGCCCCGTTGACGGTTTGGTGTAAGAGAAGGCATACCCGCCCTGACACCCTATGGCCTCGCAGGCGTGCCGAGACTGTGGCGATTGACGTCCTTCACCGCTGACGCACGGTCAGTCGATGTTCACTGGGCGAACATCGGCGCCAGAGCGTGATCTGACTCACGGAGCATGGTGGTTAGTCGGCGACTGATCAAGTCGTCGGAACCACCGAAGCCGAGAGGGCCAGCCATGTCTCATCATGAGAACTCCCGACCAATCAGAGTTGCCATCGCCGGAGGAGGGATTGGCGGGCTGTCCGCCGCCGTCTTCCTGCTGCAGCAGGGCCATGACGTCATGGTCTTCGAGCAGGCTCCCGAACTCACGGAGGTCGGTGCCGGACTGGTCATGGCCCCGAACGCGGTTCGCCTCCTGCGCCGCATGGGGGCGCTGGATCGTTTCACCTCGACGGCCGTCCAGTTGGAGCAGGGATGGGAGTTTCGTCGTTGGGAGGACGGGACGGTGCTGTCCGTGGAGGATCTCGGCGCGCGCTGCCAGGAACTCTATGGTGAGCAGACCTATGTCTCTCATCGCGCGGACCTGTTGGAGGCGATCCGCTCCCTGGTCCCCGCGGACCGGCTGCGGCTGGGCAGCCGCGTTGCGGCCGTCGCGCAGGACGAGAACGGTGTGTCGCTGACGCTGGATGACGGCACCACGCACACGGCCGAGGTACTCATCGGGGCCGACGGTGTGCATTCCGTCGTCCGCCAGCACCTGGTCGGGGCTGCGCCGGCGGAGTACTCCGGGATGTCGGCCTTCCGTTCCTTGGTCCCCGCCGAGAAGGCGCCTGAGTTCGCCAGGCGCCCGTCCCAGACGCTCTGGATCGGGCCGGACCACCATCTGGTGCACTATCCGGTCTCGTCCGGCAAGTACATCAATCTGGTGGCCTTTGCGCCGGCCGGGGACTACACGCGGGAGTCGTGGACCGCCACGGTGGACCTGGATGAATTCCAGGCCGAGTTCCGCGGTTGGGACCCACGGTTGCAGGAGCTGATTGCCCAGGCTGAGCGCCCCGGACGCTGGGCCCTGCTGGACCGGGCCCCGCTGAAGCAGTGGTCTTATGGCCGCATCACCCTCATGGGGGACGCGGCACACCCAATGTTCCCCTTCTTCGCCCAGGGGGCGGCACAGTCCATCGAGGACGCGGCCGTGCTGGCCGACTCCATCTCCCGGCACGCCGAGGATTTGGAGACGGCGCTGGTTGAGTACCAGGACCGCCGCATCGAACGGGCCACGCAGCTCCAAGTGGCCAGCCATGCGCGCAAGGACATCAACCACCTGCCGGACGGACCTGCGCAGCAGGCCCGCGACGCCGAACTGGCCGATGGGGACCCGCTGGTCAAGGCCAGCTGGATCTACTCCTACGACCCCGCCAATGATCTCGAAACGAGCGTGACAGCATGACAACCTTCGAACACATCACCCTAGGACAGCGCGTGCTATTCGGCGCGGGACGGTCCGCTCAGAACGTGGCCGCGGAGGTGTCCCGGTTGGGCGCCTCGCGTGTCATGGTGATCGCCGCCGAGTTCGAACGGCCCATGGCCGAGACCGCCACCGGACAGATCGGCCCGGCGCTGTGGTGGGACGAGGTCATCATGCACGTGCCGGTGGAGGTGGCCGAACGAGCCCGCGCCGCCGCCGAGGAGGAGAGCATCGACCTGCTGGTGTGCGTGGGAGGGGGCTCGACCACCGGCCTGGCCAAGGCCATCGCCCTGACCACGGGGATCCCCATCGTGGCGGTGCCGACCACCTATGCCGGCTCCGAGGCCACCAACGTGTGGGGGATGACCGAGGACCGGACCAAGACCACCGGCATCGACGACAAGGTCCTGCCGGTCACCGTGGTCTACGACGCGGAGTTCACCCGCTCCCTGCCGGTCGAGCTGAGCGTGTCCTCCGGGCTCAACGCCCTGGCGCACTGCATCGACTCGCTCTGGGCGCCGCGGGCAGACCCGATCAACCAGGCCCTGGCCCTGGAAGGGTCTCGGGCCCTGGCCGCCGGTCTGGCCGGGGTGACCGCGGACCCGCAGGACATGACCGCCCGAGAGGAGACCCTGCACGGGGCCTACCTGGCGGCGATGTCCTTCGCCTCGGCCGGGTCCGGGCTGCACCACAAGATCTGTCACGTCCTGGGCGGCACCTTCAACCTCCCGCACGCCCAGACCCACGCCACCGTACTGCCCTACGTGCTGGCCTTCAACGCCCCCGCGGTCCCGGAGCTGGCCCAGCGGCTGGCCATCGCCCTGGGACGGCCCGACACCGGGGGACAGGATCCCGCCCGGGCGGCCGTGGAGGCACTGAACACGCTGCGCCACACACTGGGCGCCCCCACGGCGCTGGCCGATTGCGGCTTCACCGCCGAGGGCATCCCCGAGGCAGTGGAGCGAGTGCTCAAGGCGGCTCCGGCCTCCAACCCGGTCACCGCAACCGAGGAGAACATCACCGACCTGCTCACCGCGGCGCTCGAGGGCACCACCCCGACCCCCGGCCTCGCCGTCCCGGCGCAATCCCGCTGAGCCGACGCCCTTAGGAGACCACCATGACCGAGATCCAGAACACCGAATCGACGATCCCCACCGAGCAGAGCCAGGTGGAGGAGACCCTGACCGCGAACGTGCTGCGCTCGTTCGAGGACTGCCAGGACCCGCGCCTGAAGCAACTCATGCAGGGCCTGGTCAAGCACCTGCACGCCTTCATCCGCGACGTGCGGCTGACCGAAGAAGAATGGAACAAGGCGATCGAGTTCCTTACCGCGGTCGGGCACATCACCGATGACCGCCGCCAGGAGTTCATCTTGCTCTCGGACGTACTGGGTGCCTCGATGCAGACCATCAACGTCAACAACGCCGCCTACAAGGACGCCACCGAGGCCACCGTATTCGGTCCCTTCTTCGTGGACGACGCCCCGGAGATCCCGATCGGCGGGGATATCGCCGGCGGGGCCCCCGGCCAGCCCTGCTGGGTGGAGGGCACCGTCACCGATACCGACGGCAACCCCGTCCCGAACGCCCGGATCGAGGTCTGGGAGGCCGACGAGGACGGGTTCTACGACGTGCAGTACACCGACGACCGGGTCGCGGGCCGCGCCCACCTGTTCTCCGACCAGGACGGGCAGTACTCCTTCTGGGGGTTGACCCCGACCCCGTACCCGATCCCGCATGACGGGCCGGTGGGCCAGCTGCTCGAGGCCACCGGACGGTCCCCGATGCGGGCCTCGCACCTGCACTTCATGGTCACCGCCCCCGAGTGCCGCACCCTGGTTACCCACATCTTCGTCACCGGCGATGAACTGCTGAAGTACGACACCGTGTTCGGGGTCAAGCAGTCCCTGGTCAAGGACTTCGTGGAGCAACCCGCCGGCACCCCTACCCCGGACGGCCGCGCCCTCGGAGATGCGACCTGGGCCAAGGCACGCTTCGACATCGTCCTCGCTCCCGCCGGGACCTAACCCGCCGCGCGAGCGAAACCCCTACCCTCCAACACCGAGCAGGAGAACAGCCATGACCCCTCCCCGGCAGCCGGCGGCCCCTGTGGCCCGCGCCGATACCGACCCCGTGCCCCACTACCCCTGCCTGAGGGAACCATGGGACCCCACCCACGGTTCCTTCAACACCACGCCCTGGTCCGGGCTGGCATGGGAGCCGAACACCCACACCCCACCCCACCAGGCCGGTGCCCGATGAGCAGCCGGCACTCCCTCCCTGCGCCAGGAGATGAGCGAGACGTGAACCGGACGTCGACGCCGGTGACCACCCGGACCCGGGCATGGGTTCCTCTGCTGTGCTGGTTGGCCATCGTGTTGGATGGGTTCGACGCGGTGGTGCTCGGCGCCGTCCTGCCCTCACTGATCGATGACCCGAACATCGCGGTGACCGCCGCCTCGGGCACTTGGATCGCCTCCGCGGGCCTATTCGGCATGATGCTGGGGGCGATGGCCATGGGCACCTTCACGGACCGCTTTGGCCGGCGCAACCTCATGATGGGCTCGGTCCTCATCTTCTCCCTGTTCACTGCCGCCTGCGCGATGGCCACGGACCCGACCACCCTGGGGATCCTGCGCTTCCTGGCCGGTGTCGGCCTGGGCGGTTGCCTACCTACGGCCATCGCCACGGTGACGGAGTTCTCGGACCGCCGTCGAGGTGCCCACGCCGTGACCCTGCTGATGACCGGCTATCACGTCGGCGCCGTGCTGACGGCGTTACTGGGCATCGGGATCCTGACGGCGACCGGTGGGAACTGGCAGCTGATGTTCGTCATCGGCGCTCTGCCCGCCGCGATTCTGCTTCCGCTGATGTGGAAGTTCATGCCGGAATCCCCGGCACTGCTCCTGGACCAGGGCAAACCCGAACAAGCCCGTCGCATCGCTGACGAGTACGGTGTCGAACTGAGCGAGCAGGCCCGGCACAATGCCTCGGAGCCTCAGAGACCGCAGGGCGCAGTCAGGGCCCTGTTCGCGCCCCAGTACCGGTGGACCACGCCGCTGGTCTGGGTTGCGGCCTTCATGGGCTTACTGCTGGTCTACGGCCTCAACACCTGGCTGCCCCAAATCATGCGGGCGGCGGACTTCGACCTCGGCAACGCCCTGGCCCTGCTGATGGTCCTGAACCTCGGCGCTGTCGCGGGCCTGCTGTTCGCCGGTCGCATCGCCGACGCGATCACCCCCCGAAAGGCGGCCTGCCTCTGGTTCTTCGGCTCGGCGATCATGCTGGGGGCGCTGGCCATCAAACTTCCCCTGATCGGGACCTACGTGTTGGTGTTCATCACCGGGGTGTTCGTCTTCTCCGCCCAGAACCTCGTCAACGCCTTCGTGGCCACCCACCATCCGGCATCGCTGCGCGGCACGGCACTGGGCCTGGCCCTGGGTGTGGGTCGGCTCGGGGCCATCAGCGGACCCATCATCGGCGGCACCCTGGTCGCCGCGGGAATCGCCTACCCCTGGGGCTTCTACGCCTTCGCCGGGGTAGGCCTCCTCGGCACCGTGGCCATGGTCTTGATCGGCGCCGTCCTCAAAGCACAAGGCCGTTCCAACCGCGACCGAGCGCCGGTGGACGAAGCGCTGACCAACGCCTGACCAAGGCCGACAGCAGGGCCCCGGACCGGGGCGGGTCCACGGAAGATTCCGCGGCCTGCCGGCCCGGGGCCCTGCCGTCTCTGACGCCCCAAGTACCCGTGGGTCGGGTGGGACCCGGATGTTCACTCACTGAACATCGCCCACCGACTGTGAGGCGCCTCACGAATCATGGTCAGTGATCGATGACCTGCCCGGCCCCGGCTTTCCACCGTCTCTTTAGAAGCCAGGCCGGCCTCCGCAGCGTCGTTCCCCCTTCAGTTGCCGATCCCGGCAAGGAGCAAAGGACATCCCATGAGCAGTAAGACAGTACGGACGAAGCACTCGTCACCGGTCAAGGTGGCCCTGGCCAGCTTCATCGGCACGAGCATCGAGTACTACGACTTCTTCATCTACGGCACCGCGGCGGCCCTGGTCTTCCCGCAGCTGTTCTTCCCCCAGACCAGCCCCCTCGTCGGTACGCTGCTGGCCTTCGCCACCCTGGGCGTCGGATTCCTGGCCCGGCCCGTGGGCGGGGTCCTGTTCGGGCACTTCGGTGACCGGGTGGGCCGCAAGAAGATGCTCGTCATCTCCCTGGTCGGCATGGGCTTGGCCACCCTGGGTATGGGCCTGTTGCCGACCTACGCGCAGATCGGGATCATCGCCCCCATCCTCCTCACGGTCCTGCGCCTGTTCCAGGGCGTCATGGTCGGTGGCGAATGGGGTGGCGCCGTCCTGATGGCCGTCGAGCACGCGCCGAAGGGCAAGAAGGGCTTTTTCGGGGCCTTCCCGCAGACCGGCGCCCCGGTCGGCGTGGCCCTGGCCACGGTGTCCTTCCTGGCGATTTCGAACCTGCCAGAGGAGCAGTTCCTCGCCTGGGGTTGGCGCCTTCCCTTCTTGGCCAGCGCCCTGCTGGTCATCGTCGGCCTGGTCATCCGGATGAGCATCGCCGAGTCCCCGGCGTTCGCAGCCGCCCGCACCACGCAGTCCCTCGTCAAGGTCCCGCTGGTGGAGGCCTTCAAGCGTCATCCCAAGGAGATCTTCCTCATCGCCGGCACCTACCTCTCCCAAGGGGTCATCGCCTACATCGCCATGAGTTACCTGGTGAACTACGGCTCCACCGTGGTCGGCCTCCAGCGCAGCGAGACCCTCATCGGCGTGCTCATCGGCGCGGTCGTCGCCGCCGTGCTGACCCCGACCTTCGGAGCGATTTCGGACATCTGGGGACGCAAGACGATCTACTTCCTCGGGGCGGTCTTGATCCTGCTGACCATCGGGCCCGCCTTCATGCTGATCAACACCGGCGCCGTGCCCGGCTTCGTCGCCGGCGTCGTCATCATGTACGGCATCGCCACGGCCCCGGCCAGCGGCACCACCGGGTCGCTGTTCTCCATGGTGTTCAGCCGCGAGGTCCGCTACACCGGAGCGTCGGTGGGCTACACCATCTCCCAGATCGCCGGCCCGGCCTTTGCCCCGATGATCGCCACGTCGCTGTACGCGGCCTTCGGGACCTCCGACGCCGTCGTCGTCTACCTGCTGGTCATCGCAACGATCTCGGTGGTCTCCGTCTCGCTGCTACCCGGGGGTTGGGGCAAGGCCGAAGCGCGCCACAACCAGGAGATCACCGACCGGGAGAGCGACGGGGAATGGGCGGGGGCCCCGACGCCCGAGCCGACTCCGGTTCCTGCGCCGGCCCAGGCCTGAGAAGGCTTCTGAAGGTCACCGGACCATCAAAACCTGCGGAACACCACGGCACACCAGAGGCGACCTCTCCCGCATGGCGGGGAGGTCGCCTCGTCCGCGCGAGGGGACCAGCACCGCAACCGCAAGGGGGGAACCTGTCACCGTCGGTTCCGCCAGGAGGGGGGTGGGGAGGGCGGGTGCAGCGACCCCGCCCGGTCCCGTCATGCTCACGCCGTTCCCGACGCGCGGGAGGTCCAGCCTCGGGTCAGGGTCGGGTCACAGCGGGCCGGGCAGCTTCCCGGCGCGGCGGCCGCCCATGCCCCTGGAGATGCCGCGGCCGGCCGCCACCAGCGCCGGGACCACCGCATTAAGGTTGACCGTGTCGACCGCGACCACCACCGACAGCGCGGCCATCACCGTGCCGCCCGGGCCGAAGACCGGCACAGCGGCCGACTGCGCGCCCGGACTGGTCTCCTCCCGCACGAGAGCGAACCCGGTGCGCCGACACTCGGCCAGCTCGGTTCGCAGCAGCTCGGGATCGGTGATCGTGTTGGGGGTGTACGCCGTAAGTCCCTGCGCGGTGAGCTGCTCGAACAGCTCCGCACCGCCGTGGGCCAGCAGCACCTTGCCCACCCCGGAGCTGTGCAACGGCAACCGGCCGCCGACCTGGGAGACCAGCCCAAGAGCCGTCGGCGCGGAAATCCTCTCCACAACGACGGCCTCCAGGCCCTCGGCCACAGCCAGCTGCACATGCTGACGCAAGGCCGCGTGCAGGTCCTCCATGAAGGGCAGGGCGGCCCTGCGCAGTGGCATGCTGCGCGGGGACAAGGTCCCCAGCTCCCACAACTTCAGCCCCACCACGAATCGGCGGTCCTCGGTCTGCTCGAGCACACCGGCGGCCACCAGTTCATGGACCAACCGCCGGACGGTGGCATGGGCCATCCCCGTGCGTCGGGTGAGTTCGGCCAGGCTCAGCCGATCGTGCTCGGCGTCGAAGGAGAACATCACCTGGGCCAGGCGCGAAGCGACGCTGCGCCCCGGATCGCTGGTCATGGACATCGGCGGACCTCAAGTGGAACGGGACGGCTGACCGTGCATCCCCCCGGGCGGGGCATGCACGGTCAGCCGTCAACTATTTAGACCAATATATCGGTGTCTCTGATATCGGACCGGTGCGGGTCGTGGCGACCGGATGTGGCCCCCGGGCCGACGGTGTTACACACCAGCCCGGGCGGGGCTCGACGAGGCGCTCTTGATGTCCTCGACGCTGGCGACCCGGCCCAGCAGCGAGAAGGTGCTCAGCGTTGCCTCGTGGGCCTCGTCGGTGGCGGCCGCGCAGGCGTCGCGGACGATGACCGTGTTGTACCGGCGGTTGACTGCGTCCCGGGCGGTGCCCTCGACGGTGATGTTGGTCGAGACCCCGGTGAAAAGCACCGTGTCGATGCCGTGGACGCGCAGGATGTCATCCAGGGCGGTGGCCGGGAAGGCCGAGGTCCCGGGGTGGCTGACCACCGGTTCGGTGTCCAACGGGTTCATGTCGTCGATGATCTGCGCGCCACGGGTGCCATCCACCAAGGCGCCCAGCTCCTTGATCGCGTGGTTGAGCCCGGTATTCAGCGGCAGTTCCGGGTAGCCCGGGCGGAACGCCGCCCGGGCCCAGACCACGAGCATGCCGGCCTGGCGGGCATGCTCCACCAGGTCCCGGGCGGCAGGGATGACCTGGTTACGGGCCACGGATTCGGCGAAGAAGGGCGCGAAGGCACCCTCGCCGGTGACGATGTCGTTCTGCCAGTGCACGTTGACCACGGCCGTGCGGGTCGGGTCAAGGCTCAGCGGTGTCTCGGTCATGGTGTGGTCCTTGCCCTTCAGTTCGTGTGGGGGGTGATGATGTAGTTGCTGAACCCGCCGTGGCGGTTCTCCAGACCGTGGATGGCATCGTTGACCTTCTCCAGGGGGAAGACCACGTTCTCCAGCACGGACAGGTCGACCATCCCGTTGGCGGCCATGGCGGCCATGTCCTGACCCTCGCCGGCGGTGAACCAGACGGAGCCGATCAGCTGCTGCTGCTGGTCCATCATGTGGTGGACGTCGATCGGCACCTCGCCCGCGGTGGCCCCGATGTTCACGGCCTTGCCGCCCCGACGCAGGGACTTCATCCCCTGGATGAACGGTTCGTGCGGGGCTCCGGGGCCCAGGGCGCTGATGTGCACATCCACCCCGCCCGGGAGTTCGCGGTGCACCCAGTCATCGATGGCCCCGTCCTTGGTCGAGAACACCGAGATCCGGTCCGGGTTCAGCGCCCGGACCCGCTCGAGCAGGTCGCGGTCCCGGCCGGTGCCGAGGATGCGGGTGGCCCCCATGGCCAGCGCGTACAAGGCCACTCCCAGACCCAGCGTGCCGCTGATGCCGTTAACCAGCACCGTCGTGTCGGTGCCGACGCCGGCCTTGCGCAGGCCGGAGTAGGCGGTTCCGAGGTAGCCGAAGCGTGCGGCGTGCTCGAAGCTGACCTCCTCGGGCAGCTTCACCAGGGCGTACTGGGGGGCGATCATGTACTCGGCCAGGCCGCCGTACGGATAGCGGTCGAGCGTGTCCGACGCGGTGGGGGTGAAGCCGAAGTACCCGGCGAAGGCGTAGCTGGTGCAGTCGATGTGGTTGCCCCGACGGCAGGCCTTGCATCCTCCGCAGTGCCGGCCGGGGTTGACGTAGACCCGGTCCCCGACCTCGAAGCCGCTGACGTCCTCGCCGACGGCGTCGATCACCCCGGCCGGGTCCAGGCCGAAGATGGCCGGCAGCGCCGGCAGGGGGTTCTGGGGAAACCACGTGGTCCAGTTCGCCAGGATGTTCGCCAGGTTGGGGACGATGTTGCAGGCGCGCACCGCCACCCGCACATCGGTCGGCCCGGGCTCGGGAAGGGGAACCCCTTCCAGGACCATGGGTTCGCCCACCCGGTGCATCCGTGCTGCCGTCATGGTTGTACTCATCTGTGTGCTCCTTCGAGGAGTTGAGGCTGGCGGCGTCGTGTCGACGCGTCACCTCAATGTAAGAGACTCTGATGTGAGGTTCACCACACGTGCCCACTGAGTGGGAAACTAGTGAGGACTGCAGACCTCAATGAGGAGAGTGGATGCCATGGCCGGAAACAGTGCCGTCCCGGGCCAGACGGTCTCGGAGAAGCTGCTCCGGGTCCTGGAGGCCTTCGCCGGTGAACGCACCGCCCTGACGATGTCGGAGATCTCCCGGGCTGCGAACCTGCCCTCGAGCACGGCTCATCGGCTCATCCAAGAGCTGGTCGAGTGGGGTGGGCTGGAGCGCATCTCGGGCGGCCGGTACGTGGTGGGCCTGCACCTGTGGGAGATCGCCACGCGCGCGGCCCGGGCCTACGACACGCGAGAGGTGGTCATGCCGTTCCTGCAGGGGCTTTGGGAAACCACGAGGGCGCACGTGCTGCTGGCCTCCCTCGAGGGCGATCACGTCCTGCTGATCGAGAGGATTGCCGGGACCCGCGATGTCCCGCCCGCCGGCCGAGCCGGCGGCCGCCTTCCGCTGCATGCCAGCTCGGCCGGCAAGGTCCTGCTCGCCCACGCCGGCGAGGATCTCCTCGCGGCCGTCCTGGCGGCCGGCCTGCCCCGGTATACCCCGCGCACCATCGTGGATTCGGACCGGCTGGCGCGCGAGCTGGCACGCATCCGCGATGCCGGGGTGGCCGTCTCGGACGGGGAGCTCATCGAGGGGACGTATTCCTGCGCCGCCCTGGTTCCCGGGCCCCCCGAGCTGGGGGCCATGGCCGTGTCCCTCCTCAGCTCCAGTGGGGCCCGGGATGCCCGCGAGATGGAGGTCTTGGTCCGTATGGCGGCCAAGGGGATGGGCAACGGCCTGTCCCGCCGGCGACCGCACATCCCGATCAGCCCCTCCCTGAGGAAGGTGGAGGACCACCCCTGAGGGGCGACCGGGGCCAGGGGAGGGCGGACACCGAAAACGGGCCGAACCGGCCCGGGCCGACGCGTTTGCCCCTAGCCAGCCGGAGAGCCCTCGACCGCCGAGGGCGCACCGGCGGCCCCCGGGGACGGGTCTGCCATGAGGTTGCGAACGCAGGCGTCCATGGCATCGCGCAGGGCGCGGACCTGTGCCTCACTGAGGCCGGCGACCATCCGTTCCTCGAGCCGGTCGGCCGCCTCCTGACTGCGCGCGAGAACACCCTTGCCGGCCTCCGTCAGATTCAGGTGCAGGACCCGCGGATTGCGGGTATCGGGCCGTTTGGTCACCAGCCCATTGCGCACGAACGCCGCCACCATCACCTGCATGGACTGCGCCGTGACGAAGGCCCGGCGGGCCAACTGCGCCGAGGACAGTCCGGGGCTACGGCCCAGGATGCTCAGGGCCGCGTACTGCGGAGTGGTCAGACCCTGCTCCTGCAGCACCGCGTCCATGTCACGCCGCACGGCAGACTCCAGCCGCTTGACCAGGTAGGTCACCCGGGGCTGCTCGACGTCGGGGCGGGTGTCGGCGTCGGGGGCGGCGGAGAGGGTCTCGGAAGTCATGGTTGACATGTTATCAGAGACACTGATACCTTCGGCGTTATCAGAGAGACTGATACCACGAGATTTTCCCTTCGTGCCCCTCCCGCCCGGGGAGGCCGGAGCACCGAGAGACTGGAGACCGTCATGGTTGCTGAGCACACCGCCATCACCGAGCCCTGGGGCGACACCGTCACCGTGGAGTTCGACGAGAACAAGATCGCCTGGGTGCGGTTCAACCGACCCGATAAGCGCAACGCGATGAACCCCACGCTGAACCGCGAGATGTACGCCACCCTGGAGCACCTGGAGAATGACGACCGGTGCTCGGTGCTGGTGCTCACCGGTACCGAGGACGCCTGGTCGGCCGGCATGGACTTGAAGGAGTACTTCCGCGAGACCGACGGTCAGCCGCGAGGGGTGCAGAACAAGGTCCGTACCGAGGGCACCAACTGGCAGTACCGCAAGCTGCTGAGCTACGCCAAGCCCACGATCGCCATGGTCAACGGCTGGTGCTTCGGCGGGGCCTTCGTCCCGCTGGTCTCCTGCGATCTGGCCATCGCCGCCGAGGACGCCACCTTCGGGCTCTCCGAGGTGAACTGGGGCGTCACCCCGGGCAACCTCGTGACCCGCGCCCTGGCCGAGACCATCCCCACCCGGGACGCGATGTACTACATCATGACGGGTGATCACTTCGATGGTCGCCGGGCGGCCGAGATGCGCCTGGTCAACGAGGCCGTCCCGGCAGACCAGCTCACCGAGCGCACC
>JAPFFX010000328.1 GCA_026645375.1 Citricoccus sp. WCRC_4
CCTGGCTCGCCGCCGGCCGCACCCTGCGGGTGTGGACCGCGGACCGGCCCGAGGACGTGGAGCTGCTGCGGGCGGTGGGCGTCCAGGAGATCACCACTAACCGGCCGGGACCGGTGCTGGCCCAGGTGGCCGGGCGCGGTGCGCCCGTCCTGGCGTACGCGGGGCGCTGAGGCGGGTCCGGGCCGGTCGTGGCCGGGCCGTGCTCGGGTGGCGGAGGGGTGTCCGAGTCGTCCTCGAGGGGTGTTCGAGGACGTCCGCGGGTGGTCTCCGCGGGGCGCGACCCCCGTGGGATGTGTGGATGATCTGGGGCGATGTGGCTATGCTCTCCCCATCCCTCGTGACGTGATCCCTGTCACGATGATCACTCGACACCCTCGGGAGCAACCATGTCCTCATTCCTCAGGCGACGCATCGCCGCGGTGACCGCAGCGGGGGCCGCGGTCGCGCTGGTCCTGTCCGGTTGTGCGCAGAGCCAGCGCGACGACGCCGGCGGGGAGGCGAACGGGGGCGAGGGTGGCGCACCCGCCGTGGACGGTCAGTTCATCTTCGCCGCCTCCTCCGATCCCAAGTCCCTGGACCCGGCCTTCGCCAACGACGGCGAGACGTTCCGGGTCTCCCGCCAGATCTTCGAGGGTCTCGTGGGCACCGAACCGGGCACCCCGGACCCGGCGCCGCTGCTGGCGGAGTCCTGGGAGACCAGCGAGGACGGGCTCACCTACGACTTCCAGCTCAAGCAGGGCGTGACCTTCCACGACGGCACGGACTTCAACGCCGAGGCGGTCTGCGCCAACTTCGACCGCTGGTACAACTTCACGGGCATCCAGCAGGCCGAGACGATGTCCTACTACTACGGCAAGCTGTTCCGCGGATTCGCGGACTCCCCGGAGGACGCGGTCTACGAGTCCTGTGAGGCGGTGGACGAGCACCAGGCCCGGATCACCCTGGCCCAGCCGTTCGCCGGCTTCATCGCCTCCCTGTCCCTGCCGGCCTTCGCCATGCAGTCCCCGTCCGCGATGGAGGAGTTCGGGGCGGACGAGGCCGGTGGCACCGCCGAGTCCCCGGAACTGAGCGAGTACGCCCGCGCGCACCCCACCGGGACCGGCCCGTTCGCCTTCGAGTCCTGGAACGTGGGCCAGGACATCTCCCTGAGCGCCTACCAGGACTACTGGGGCGAGCAGGGCGACGTCCAGGAGATCACCTTCCGGGTGATCGACGATCCGGTGGCCCGCCGCCAGTCCCTCGAGGCCGGCCAGATCGACGGCTATGACCTGGTCGCCCCGGCCGACGTGGCCGACCTGGAGCAGGCCGGGTTCAAGATCTTCACCCGGGACCCGTTCACCATCCTCTACCTGGGCCTGAACCAGGAGGTCGAGGAGCTGAAGGACCCCAAGGTCCGCCAGGCGATCTCCCACGCGATCGACAAGGACGCCCTGATCCGGCAGACGCTGCCGGAGGGCACCAAGCCCGCCACCCAGTTCATCCCGGACTCGGTCAACGGGTACACCGAGGACGTGGAGACCTACGACTACGACCCGGCGAAGGCCAGGGAGCTGCTGGCCGAGGCCGGTTACGAGAACGGCTTCACGGTGGACTTCAACTACCCCACCGGCGTCTCGCGTCCGTACATGCCCACCCCCGAGCAGGTCTTCTCGAACCTCTCCGGCCAGCTGGCCGAGGTCGGGATCGAGGTCAAGGCGGTCCCGGAGAAGTGGAGCCCGGACTACCTGGACCGGGTCAACGGCACTGCCGACCACGGCATCCACCTGCTGGGCTGGACCGGCGACTACAACGACACCGACAACTTCGTGGGCGTGTTCTTCGGCCAGCAGAAACCGGAGTTCGGCTTCGACAACCCGGACCTGTTCCAGGCCCTCAGCGAGGCCCGGCAGGAACCGGTGCTGGAGGAGCAGACGCCGATGTACGAGGAGGTCAACAGGATGGTCTCCGAGTACGTCCCCGCCGTCCCGCTGGCCCACCCGGCCCCCTCGCTGGCCTTCGCCGAGCGGGTGGACGACTACCCGGCCAGTCCGGTCAATGACGAGGTCTACAACCAGATCGTCCTGAACAAGTGACCCGACCGTCCCCGGAGCGGGGCCGGGCCCGTCCCGGTCCCGCCCCGGTCCGTCCGTCACCCGCGAAGGGACGCTGAGTGTTCCGCGTCATCGGCAACCGACTGCTGCTGCTGGCCCCCACCATCATCGGGCTGTCCGTCCTGCTCTTCCTCTGGGTCCGTGCGCTGCCCGGAGGACCGGCCACCGCCCTGCTGGGGGACAAGGCCACCCCGGAGGCAGTGGCCCGGGTCAACGAGGCCTACGGTTTCGACCGCCCCATCCTGGAGCAGTACTTCATCTACATGGGCCGGATCCTCTCCGGCGACTTCGGCAACTCCCTGCTGACCAGCCGGCCGGTGCTGGAGGAGTTCGCCGCCCGCTTCCCCGCCACGCTGGAACTGACCGCGTTCGCGCTCGTCTTCGCCGTGGGCTTCGGGATCCCGCTGGGCTACTGGGCCGCGCGGCACGTGGGCCGCTGGCAGGACCAGGCCGCCGTGCTGCTGTCCCTGATGGGCGTGGTGGTGCCCGTGTTCTTCCTGGCCTTCATCCTCAAGTGGGTGTTCGCCGTCCAGTTGGGCTGGCTGCCCACCGACGGTCGCCAGGATCCCCGGATCGACGCTACCCACTACACGAACTTCTTCGTCTGGGACGGGATGATCACCGGGGAGTACGACGCCGCCTGGGATGCCCTGACGCACCTCGTGCTGCCCGGGGTGGCGCTCGGGACCATCCCGCTGGCCATCATCGCCCGGATCACCCGGGCCTCGGTGCTGGAGGTGCAGAACGCCGACTACGTACGCACCGCCCGGGCCAAGGGCCTGGCGCCCCGGCTGATCCGCGACCGGTTCGTGATGCGCAACGCGCTGTTGCCGGTGACGACCACGCTGGGCCTCCAGCTGGGCCTGCTGATCTCCGGGGCGGTGCTGACCGAGACGGTGTTCGCGTTCAACGGGATCGGCAGCTTCCTGTGGGATGCCATCTTCAACCTGGACTTCCCGGTGCTGCAGGGGTTCATCATCTTCATCGCCGTCATCTACTCCCTGATCAACCTGCTGGTGGACGTCTCGTACGGCCTCATCGATCCCAGGGTGCGTGTCTCATGAGCGTGAACCTGCCTCCCGCCGCCGGCGGCCCCACGGGGGGCCTGACGCCCGGTGGCCCGCCCGCTCCGGACCCGGCGCCCGGGGGCCCGCTGTCCGGGAGGACCGGGACGGCCCAGGCCGCAGGG
>JAPFFX010000351.1 GCA_026645375.1 Citricoccus sp. WCRC_4
CGGCACGCTGTCCGGCGGCGAGCGCCGCCGCGTCGCGCTCGCGCGGACGCTCCTCGACGGCCCGGAGCTGCTCCTGCTCGACGAGCCGACGAACCACCTCGACGTCGAGGGCGTCGACTGGCTCGCGCGCCATCTCGCGGCGCGGCGCGGATCGCTGGTCGTCATCACCCACGACCGGTGGTTCCTCGACGCTGTCGTCAGCGCGACGTGGGAGGTCTCCGACGCCGCCGTCCATCAGTACGAGGGCGGGTACGCCGCGTACGTCCTCGCGCGCGCCGAACGTGATCGCATGGCGTCCGTTGTCGAAGGCAAGCGCCAGCAGCTGGTGAAGAAGGAACTGGCGTGGCTGCGTCGCGGCGCCCCGGCCCGCACCTCCAAGCCCAAGTTCCGCATCGAGGCGGCGAACGCGGTGATCGCCGACGTGCCGGAACCCCGGGACTCCGTCTCGCTGGCCAAGATGGCCACCGCCCGGCTGGGCAAGGACGTCCTGGACCTCGAGTCGGTCACCTACACGATCCCCGGCCCCGACGGCGGCGCGCCCGTCACCCTGTTCGATGATGTGACGCTGCGGCTGGCCCCCGGCGAGCGGGTGGGGATCGTGGGCGTCAACGGTGCCGGCAAGTCGACCCTGATGCGCCTGCTCGACGGGCAGGTGCAGCCGGATTCCGGGCGGGTCAGGCGCGGCAAGACGGTGCAGACCGCCATCCTCACCCAGGACGTCAGGGAGCTCGACGAGGTCTCCCACTTGCGGGTGGCCGAGGTGATGTCCCGGGAGGGCAACTCGTTCCAGGTCGGCGGCAAGGACCTCTCCACCGGGCAGCTGCTGGAGCAATTGGGCTTCGGCACCTCGAGGCAGTGGACGCCCGTGGCCGAGCTCTCCGGCGGCGAGCGCCGCCGCCTGCAGCTGTTGCGCCTCATGGTGGGGGAGCCGAACGTGCTGATGCTGGACGAGCCGACCAACGACCTCGACACGGACACCCTGGCGGCGGTGGAGGACATGCTCGACGGCTGGCCGGGCACCCTCGTGGTGGTCAGCCACGACCGGTACCTGCTCGAGCGCGTGACCGACCACCAGCTCGCCCTGCTCGGGGACGGCAAGGTGCGCGACCTGCCCGGGGGAGTGGACCAGTACCTGGCCCTGCGCAGGGACCAGGAGTCCGCGGGCGCGGGACGGTCCGGCGGGCTCCCGGGTGCCGGTGCCGGCGTCGGGGCCCCGGCCGCCGGCGGCGAGACGAGCTCGAGTGCCTCCGCCGGACCCGGGACGGCGGCCACGCAGTCCGGCCCGAGCGAGGCGGAGAAGCGGGCGGCCCGCAAGGAGGCCAGCCGGCTGGAGCGGCAGCTGGCGCGACTGGCCGAGGAGGAGTCCGAACTGCACGCCCGGATGGCGAGGCTGTCCGAGTCCGGGGACTTCGAGGCGCTCGCCGGTGCCAATGCCGACCTGCAGGAGCTTGCTGAGCGCAAGGAGCAGGCCGAACTCGCCTGGCTCGAGGCCGGGGAGGTCGCCGAGGGCTGAGGCGAGGGCTCGGCCCGGGACCCACGGCGGCAGGCCTGGCCGCCCCGTTCCTTTCTCGCCCGGTGAGGCGACTGTGGCAGAATGGGCTGCCGGCCCCGCTGGCCGATCCGCCCTGGTGTAACGGCAGCACGCCGGCCTTTGGAGCCGTGCAGTATAGGTTCGAATCCTATGGGCGGAACCGTGATCCATGCCGTGTCGCCAGGTCAGTGCCCGCTGCACACTATGGCCACTCCGTCAAGGGTTAAATCTAGGGGTTGATTTCGCCCTCCAGGCGTCTGCCCATGTCGTCAGGGCTTCCCCCGCACCGAGGTGCTCCCTAGGATCTGTGACGAAAGCCACCTGTCAAGGTCGTGACGCATCCCCGCGATCATGTCCGGAATCCCCCCTTCCGGAGGCGGTCCAGAACAGAGGGCAGTCCAGTATGTACACGTCTCATCGGTCCCATTCACCACAACGCTCACTCCAGGCTCCCCGGCCCCGCCTTCCGATGCCGGACCAGGCCCTGTCGGCCGAGCCCGTCCCCACGCAGACGCGTGCCGTCCCATCAGCACCGCTGACGGCGCCGCCGGTCGCCTCACTGGGCGCAGCACCGCCGGTCCAGCCGCCGGTGTCCCAGCGACCGCGCCTGGCGCAGCAGCCCGGCGTCGCCTGGCTGGGCTCCGGCACCGACGGCCGGTGGATGGAGTCCCCTCAGGAGGCCAGCACGGCGCTGGGCAGGATCCTCTCCGGTGACGGTCGGCGCGGTGCCGTCCTGATCGGTGAGGCCGGTGACCGGCGGGAGACCATCGAGACGGCACTCGCCGCACTCCCGCCCGAGCGGTCCGTCTACCGCCTGCACGGGAGTGCGTTCGCGGCCGCCACCCCGTACGGGGCCCTGGCCATCCTGCTGTCCGGGCTGGACCGGACTCCGCCCTCGTCGCTGCACGGCATGCTGCGCACCCTCTCGGGCTTCCTGCGCCCGGACGGGTCGGCACCTGCCGTCGTCATCGTGTCCCAGCCGGACCAGATCGATGCCGGCACCATCACGGTGCTGTCCCAGCTGGCCCAGGTCGACAGCATCTGCCTGGTGGTCCACTGTGAGCGGTTGACCGACGTCCCCGTCGACCTGGTGTCGCTGCTGCGCGCGGGCCTCGTGGCCGGGATCACGGTCCGGCCGTTGACGCCCACGGCCGGTGAGAGGCTGATCGAGGACGTGCTCGACGGCCCGGTGTCCCGGTTCGCGGCCACCGTGCTGTGGCGCCACAGCGGTGGTTCGGTCAGCCGCCTGCGCCAGCTCGCGAGTGACTGCGTGGCCAGCGGCAAGCTGAAGCGTGCCGAGGACGGCTGGATCATGGTGTCCGGTGCCCTGCCGAGGATGGACCCCACCGGTCTCCTGGCCACCTCACTGCGGCACCTGCCCGTTCGCCAGCGCTCCCTGCTGGAGATGCTGGCCGTCTGTGGGCCCATGCCCGTCAGCGACCTCATCCACATCGGCTTCGCGCACGAACTGGACGCGTTGCAGGACGGGGGCGCGCTGGAGATCCGCAGTGACCAGTCCGGCCGGATCGCCCGGCTGGACTCCGTGCAGTCGGCGGAGACCCTGGCCGCGATCGAGCCGGACCGCCGCCGCGAACTGGCCGGCATGCTGCAGACCCTTGATCCCGGGTACCACAGCGTGCTGCGGGCCGCCAACGAACTGATCATGCTCGGTGACGTCCAGGGCGCGGTGTCCCTCTTCGTGGAATCGGGATGGCATACGGCGTCGAACCCCGGGCCGGCAGGGGAGTCCGCCTGGACACACCTGGCCTGGGCGGAGTGCTGTGCCCGGATCACCGTGGGTGACCTGGACGGTGCGGAGGCCGTGCTGACGCGGGCGCCGGTCGCGGATTCCGCGTCCCTGAGCGTGCTGGCGGCCAGCGTGGCCGTGGCGCGAGGAGACGTCCGCGAGGCTCACGCCCGGTTGGACCAGGTCCCTGCGGAGCACCTGCCCGAGCTGCTGGCTCCGCGGGGCTCGGACGTCACCGGTGAGTCCGTCCGCTGCCGTGCCCAGGCCCTGCGGGCCGAGGCCCTGGCCCTGGGTGATGACCAGGACGGGGCCCTGCGCCTGCTGGACCGGCTGGACGCGGAGCTCACCCGCTTCCACTCCGCCGGGATCATCGACGACGTGCTGAGTCCCGCGGACCGCTCCGTCCTGGCGCAGTCGATGCTGAACGTCCTGCTCGCCTGCGGACAGCTGGACCGGTGCCGCGACCTCGCCGAGACGGTCATCGACGGTCATCACGGGAACCCGCAGTCCGCACAGTACGCGGAACTGGTCCTGACTGCGGTCGATGCCATGACCGGAGACCGCGAGCCGGCGTACCGCCGGGCCGCGGGCCTGGTGGCCCAGCTGGAGGCCATGGGCAATCCGCACGAGCTCCAGGCGGCCAGGGCCCTGCTGGTCTTCTGCGGTGACGGTGCCGACGGTGGCACGGACGCCCGGGCCTCGGAGGTCTTCCAGACGCTCGTGGACAGCCAGGCCGGGCAGCTGGCGGGCCAGCCCCTGGGCCGGCTCGGCTGGGTGACCGAACTGCTCCTGGCCCAGTCCACGGCGCGGATCCACTCACCCGAGGCGAGCCTCGCCCGGATCGCCGCACTGGCCGACCGGGCTGCCGAGGCCGGCCTGTACGCCGTCGAGTTCTCAGCCCTGGCGATCGCCTTCCAGTCCGGGGACGTCCGGCTCGCCCCCCGGCTGGCCCAGGCGGCCGCTCGTACCCAGACTGCCGCCTCGGCACCCAACCTGCTCCTGGCCCGGTCCGTCCTCGAGGATGACGAGGAACTGCTCGTGCGGGCCCTCGAGGCGCTGGTGGAAGCCGGGTGCGCCTCGTTCGTCGAACAGGTGGACTCGCCACTGCTGAAGGGCCTGTCGCCGCAGGTGCTGCGGCGGATCGCCGACGCCGCCCCGTCGCGGCGGGCGAAGAACGGGCCGGCGGACGACGCCGGCACCGACCCCGAGTGGATGGGCCAGCTGACCCGACGCGAACGGGAGATCGCCCGGCTCGTCGTCGACGGCAAGACGAACGCGGTGATCGCCCGCATCACGGGGATCTCCATCCGCACCGTCGAGGGGCACCTGTACCAGATCTACGCCAAGCTGCAGGTCCGGGGCCGGGCGGACCTGACCCGTCTTGCCGCCGCCCAGGCCCAGTTGCAGGCGGGCCGATGAGCGAGCAGACCACGGGGCTGCGCCCCCAGCGCGCGTGGATCCCCGCCGATTCCCCTCAGCTCACGACCCTCGTCGAGGACCTGCTCGGGGCCGACCGGGCCGGCGCCGTGATCCTGGGCGGTCCCGGCACGGGGAAGTCCTCGCTCGTCCAGGCCGCCCTGGAGGTCTCCGGCCTGGCGGAGAACGTGCACACCGTCCAGTGCACCCCGTCGCTGCGGGAGATACCGTACGGGGCGCTGGTTCCCCTGCTGACAGCCCTGGACGAGCTCAACACGCCCGTGGGCGTGTTGCGCGCGCTCCAGCAGCTGGGCACCAATCCGGTGATCGTCGTGGTGGACGTCCAGTACCTGGACGCCGCCAGTGCCTTCGTCCTGGCCCAACTGGTCCAGAACCGTGCAGCCACCCTGCTGGCCAGCGGCACCGGGCTGCTCGGCAGGGAATCCGGGATCGCGGCACTGTCCGACACCGGCATGCTCCGCACCGTCCACCTGGGACCCGGTGACCCGGAGCAGGTGCGTCGACAGTGCGAGCAGACGCTCGGCGGCGCCCTGACGCAGGGGGCGGCGCGCACCATCCATGGGATGACCGGGGGAAACCCCCGGTTGGTCCAGGCCTTCCTGGAGTCGGCCCTGCACCAGGGGGTGCTGGTCCAGGCCAAGGGTGGATCGGTCCTGCCGGGCCGCGCCGTGCCCTGGGTCCTGCTCCGTCCGGCCCCGGACCCCGATGCCTGGCTCGTGGACACGGTGGAGTCCATGCAGGCCTCGCTCCTACCGGGCGAGCGGGAGTGCCTGGACCTGCTGGCCCTGGCCGGGGTGGCCTCACGGGCCCACCTGCGTGCGGTGAGTGGGGACCACGTCCAGGACCTTCTCGAGAACGGTTTCCTCCGGGACGCCGGTGCCGACGCCGTCACCCTGTCCGCCGTCCTGCACGCCGAGGTGCTGCGGTCGTGCATCCCTCCGGGGCGCAGCGTGGACCTGTTCTCCCGCTGGCTGGCCGTGGGCGGTTCCATCCACGAGCGACCCACCGCGCGCGCCGTCCTGTGGGCCCTGGAGTGCGGGCATCCCGTGGAGCTGGGGGACATCATCGACGCCGGTTACCGGGCGTTGGGGACCAAGGACTGGCCGACCGCGCGTGCCCTGGCCCCGTTCCTGGCCGGGCGAGAGGATCCGCGTGCGGACCTCCTGGTGGCCGAACTCATGCTGGTGGGCGGTCGGACGGGGACGGCCCGGGCGGAACTGGAGGAACTGGCGGCCCGGTCCGATGACCCGGACTACCGGATCGAGGTCTACGGGCTGCTGGCCCTGGACCTCGTGCGCAACGGGCAGGCGCCCCACGCCTGGGCTGCCCTGCCGCAGGCGCTCGCCGGGGTACGGACCCGCATGACCACCGAGCCCGCGCTTCCCGAACCCCTACGGGACATGATCAACCTGCTGCTGGACCCGGGCGTGGACGACCGGCGCGGGGAACTGCTGGAGCAGTCCCGGCAGCTGATCGACGATCCCGGCACCGACTCCGGTACCCGGGCCATCCTGCTCCTGCTGCAGTCAGACCTGCTGGGCCTGGCCGGACAGGCCGCGGAGGCCATCGAGGTGGCCCGAGCGGCCCATGAGCTGGCCGTCAGCACGCCGCAGTTCTCGGCCAGGTTCGGTATCTACGCCCTGGTCAACCTGGTCCTGAACCTGACGACGGCCGGCGAACTCGACGAGGCCCGACGGGTCCTGGACACCCAGGACCGACTGGGTCCGCGTCAATGGCATCAGCGCTCCGCCACCGTGCTCGCGCTGCGGGCCATGGTGGACCTGGTCCACGGGGGTACCGCGGAATCGGTCTCCACGCTGCACGACGCCGTGGTGGACCTGCGTCGCTACGACCCGGCGCAGTTGCTGCCGTGGGCCGAGGCCACGCTCACCCCACACCGGGTAGCGCTGTCCCCGACGCCGGTCGACATCGGCGCCGACGTGCGGGCGCGGCAACCGCAGCGGGGCTCCCGGGGCCGTTGGCTGCTGGCCCTGGCCCTGTTCAGCATCGCCGAGGACCGCGTGAAGACCCTGACGGACGACCACCGGCCCTTGTGGCGTCAGATCCTCGAGGACCCCCGGCTCGACAGCGACCCCGTGGTGCGTCGCGAGATCCTGTTCACCCTGCTGGCCCTGCGTCCCCCGCAGACCGAGGACGACGGCGTGATGTCACGGCTGCACGGCATCTGCTCCGGCCTGGACGGACGCCGGTCCAGGGCGCTCACGCGGGTCCTCGACCCGGCACTGGACCATGACCCGCGAGGGCTGGCCACGGTGGCCGAGCACACGGCGTCCTCGGGGGAGATCCTCCCGGCAGCGATCGCCTGGTCCCGGTTGGTCCTGCTGCACCACGGGGCCGGGGACCTGCGGCGGCGCGGTGAGGCCCTGCGGAGGCTGAAGAGGCTCCAGGTGTCCACCGGCCTGCAGTTCCCGCCCTTCGTGACCGGTGCCCTGGCCCTGGGGGAGCTGACCGCCCGCGAGCAGGAGATCGTGGACCTGGCTGCCGCCGGCATGAGCAATGCCGAGGTGGCGGAGAAGCTGTTCGTCTCCCAGCGGACCGTGGAGGGCCATCTCTACCGGGTGTTCACCAAGCTCGGCATCACGGAACGCTCCGAGCTGCGCGACCTGCCGGTCTGATTCCCGCGCCGGCTCACCACCACCGCCCGCGGGTGCCATCGGGCTGCGCCCCTGCCCCCGCGGGCGGTCGACGCGTCCCGGTGAGTGACCGTAGCGAGAAGCCGGGGTCCGAGCACGTGCTCCCGAGGGGGTTTTCGAGTACCGGCCCACGGATGCGGCGGGCAGGGGCCGATCCTAGGCTCAAGGGGAAGCTAGAGGCCGTCACCCCCGGCGGCCTCCCCGGCCGGTCGTGCTTCATGCTCATGGGCAGACCGTCCCCTCACCCCCGTGGGAGTCCAAATGCCTTTTTCAGCCGATGCCCCACGCGGGCCCCGGGATGAGACGTGACCATGGTGCAGACATCCGGCACCGCCCTATCGAGCGGCCAGCGCGCGCAGTACGCCGTCCCGGCCAGCCCGTGCAGGAGCAGCCTCCTGGACGGCGAGGTCGCCTCGGGGGACGGCCAGTGCCTGACCGGACCCGGGCCGGGGGTCTACTGATGGGCATCCCCACAGAGAACGCCCTCCGTCCCACCCTGCGCGTGGCCGTGGTCGGTGCCGACAGCGGCACCCCGGGCCTGGCCCGGGGCTTCGCCCAGAGCACGGACTGGGAACTCCTCGCCGTCTGTGACGCGGACCGGTCCCTGGCCGAACGCCTGGCCCGGGAGACCGGGCACCCTGCCGTGACCACCTCCGTGACCGAACTGCTCGCCGGACACGACGTCGACGCGGTCGTGATCGCGACACCGGCCCATACCCACCACGAGATCGCCCTGCAGGCGCTCGCCGCCGGCAAGCACGTGCTGCTGGAGAAGCCACTGGCGGACACGACCGGTGCCGCCGTCGAGATCGTGACGGCCGCCGAGTCCCGCGGCAGCGTGCTGATGGTGAACCACGCGTACTGCTACACCCCGGCCGTGCTCAAGATCCGTGAGCTCATCGCCGGTGGCGAGCTGGGGGAGATCCGCTACGTGGACTCCGTCAGGATCAACCACGACTTCGTCCGATCGGACGCGGACGTGTTCTGGGACCAGGCGGCGCACGACCTCTCCGTCCTGGACTTCGTCCTCCCCGGAGGCCTGGAACCGCAGGTCGTCTCGGCCCAGGGCGCCGACCCGTTGCGCTCGGGCAAGGCCTGCGTGGGCTACCTGAACGTGCCGTTGTCCAACGGCGCCCTGGCCCACGTCCACGTCAACTGGCTGTCCCCGACGAAGGTCCAGCAGATGGTGATCGGGGGCAGCCGGAAGACGCTGGTCTGGGACGACCTGAACCCCCAGCAGCGGCTGAGCATCTTCGACCGGGATGCCGTCCCGGACCGCCGGCACCTGGGCCTGGCCGAGGCGAGGACCGGCCCGGGCGCGGCGGTCCCGTCCCGGCTGCAGGACCCCTGGTCCCCTCCACTGGGCGAGTCCACGCCGCTCGCGCTGATGGTCTCCAACTTCGCGGACGCGATCCGTGGCCACCGTCCGGCCCTGACCGACGGCCGGTCGGCCCTGCGCGTGCTGTCCGTTCTCGAGTCGACCTCGACCAGCCTCGCCCGGGGCGGGGCCACCACTCCGATCGCCGATCCGTGGGCCCCGGCTCACGGGCCGTCCGGCGCGGCCGACGCGGCAGCGGACGCGCGTGAACGGACCGGACGGGGAGGAACCTGATGAGCAGGATCAGCCTGATGCGTCCCTGGCTCGGGCCGGAAGAGGCGGAGGCGGTCCGCGAGGTCCTCGAGTCGGGCCGGATCGCCCAGGGACCGCGCACCGCCGAGTTCGAACGCGCCTTCGCCCAGGCCCAGGGTGTCTCCCACGGAGTCGCCACCTCCTCGGGCACCGCCGCCCTGCACCTGGCACTCGTCGTGGCCGGGATCCAACCCGGTGACGACGTCATCGTCCCGTCCTTGTCCTTCCTGGCCGTCGCCAACGCGGTGACCTATGCCGGAGCGAGGCCCGTGTTCGCGGACGTGGACCTGATCACGGGCAACGCCACGGCGGAGACACTGGACGCGGTCATCACGCCCCGGACCACAGCCGTGGTCGGGGTCGACCAGGGCGGGATGCCGCTGGACCTGGATCCCATCCGGGAACTGTGCGACCGCCACTCGCTGGCCCTGATCGAGGACGCCGACGGCGCGGTCGGCTCCACCTACCGGGACCGTCCGGTCGGGACAGGTGCTGACATCACCGCCTGGTCCTTCGACCAGGACGCGGTGCTCACCACCGGTGAGGGGGGCATGCTCACCACGGACAACCCGGAGTGGGCAGCCCGCGCCCGGCGGCTGCGCGAGCACTCACTGGATGTCTCCCCGGCCGAACGCCATGAGTCCGTGCCGTCCGCGCTGGAGCGCTACCCGGAGGTCGGCTTCGACTACCGCATGACGGACCTGCAGGCCGCCCTGGGGCTGGTCCAGCTGGGCAAGCTGCCGGAGATGGTCCGGCGCCGCAGGGCACTGGCCCATGAGTACCAGGACGTGCTGTCCACGGTGCCCGGCCTGCGGTACGCGGCGGACCCGGACCACGGACGGAGCAACTTCCAGTCGTTCTGGATCGAGGTCCTGCCGGGATTCCCGCTCGACCGGGACGAACTGCTGGCCTGGCTGGTCGCGGACGGGATCTCGGCCCGGCGGGGCGTCATGGCCTCCCACCGGCAGGACGCGTACGCGGGGCACTCCGGCCGGGTGCGGCCGCTGCCCGTGACCGAGCGGCTGACGGACCACACGCTGGTCCTCCCGGTCTTCCACACGATGACGGCCGAGGAACACCGCCGGGTGACGGCGAGCCTGCAGTCCGCCGCCCAGGCGCCGCGGAACCGCCGCGGCGAGGGGACCCCGGGGGTGCCACCCGGATGAGGATCATCGTGTGTCTGCACGACATGGAGGTGGGCGGCAGCCGGCTCAACGCCCTGGACCTGGCCGCAGCGATCCGGGACCGCGGCCATCACGTCATGCTCTACGCCTCTCCCGGCCCGCTGATGGACCGGGTCCATGCCCTGGGCCTGGACCTGACCCTCGCGGGATCCTCGGCACGTCTCTCCGTGGGCTGGGCGGCCGGCCTCCTCCGGCTGGCCCGATCGTGGCGGGCCGACGTCGTGCACACCTACGAGTGGGCTCCCTCCCTCGGGGCGTCCTTCGGCGCCCACGGCCTCATCGGGATCCCGCAGGTGATGACGGTGCTGTGCGGGGACGTCCCGCGGTTCCTGCCCCGGCACCTGGACCTGATCGTGGGCTCGCGGAAGCTGTGGTCGGACACCGCGACCCACCCCCGGCGGCACCTGATGGCGCCGCCGGTGGACACGGTCGCCTGCGTGCCCACCGACCCCCGGTCCGCCCGCAGGTCCCTGGGACTCTCGCCGGAGGACCTGGTGATCTCCCTCGTCGGCCAGATGACCACCGACCTCGACCAGGCCGCAGGCGTCATCGCGGCCATCGCCCACGTCGACCGCCTGGCGGAACGCGAGCCCGCGGTCCTGCTGGTCTGCGGCGGCGGGCCCGAGCTCGTGCGCATCCGCGCGGCCGCCCGCCGGGTCAACACCCGCCACGGACGCCGCGTGGTCCTCGCCACGGGCAGTCTCCCGGACCCGTCCCCCGTCTATGCGGCCGCGGACGTGGTGCTGGGCATGGGCGGTTCGGTCCTGCTGGGCATGGCCTACGCCAAGCCGGCCATCGTGCTGGGCGCGGACGGATTCTGCGAGCCGGTCACCCGGCGGACGATGACGTCCTTCGACTGGCAGGGCTTCTACGGCGTCGGCGACGGCGGGGAGTACACCCTGCTGCCCCACCTGCTGGACCTGGCCTCGGATGCTGCCGAGCGCCGCCGCAGGGGGGAGTGGTCCCGTGCGATGGTCGAGGAACACCACAGTCTCCGCCGCGCGGCCCTGCTCCTGGAGAACATCTATGGCAATGCGCTGGGCCGTCGGCAGGGACTCGCCGAGCGCACCGGTTCGCTGGCCCGTTCGGCCGCCGAGCTGGGATCGTTCCTGACCCACCGGATGCTGGCAGGGCGGCCTGCGGTATGAACCGCCGGTCGCGGTGTCCCCGCCGTGGCCCGGGGACATGACGGCGGCCGTTCAGGAGGGGATGCCGGCCCGGCCCCGCCGGCGGGCCACCTGGACGACGCGGTGGAGGACCACGCCGGCCAGGGCACCTGCGGAGTTGCAGACCAGGTCCCGCACCGTCCCGCTGGCCTCGGCGAGCAGGTACAGCTGGGTCAGCTCGAGCCCGGCGGACCACGCCGTGGCCACCAGGAAGACCATCCAGTCCGGCATGCCGGAGCGCGGCGGGGCCCCGGTGCCGGCGCGTCGGCTCCCGCGCCGCCCCCACAGGCCCGCCAGCAGGAAGCCGATGGGCACGAAGACCGCCACG
>JAPFFX010000358.1 GCA_026645375.1 Citricoccus sp. WCRC_4
GATCTGCGATCGCGGTTGTTCCGGTGGCGGGTCGGCGTTCGCTGGTACGCGGTCGCATTGCTGACCTACCCGCTGTTGATGACAGCGATCCTCTTCCCGTTCTGGTTCACCTCAGAGGCCTTTCTCCCCGGCATCATCACCGCGGAGGACAAGGCGAGCCTGCTGGTGGCCGGTCTCGTGGCGGGACTGATCGCCTCCGTCTTCGAGGAGGTCGGCTGGACGGGGTTCGCCACTGCCGAACTCCGTAAGCGGCATGGACTGCTGGCGACCGGACTCATCGTGGGCCTGCCGTGGGCCCTGGTGCACTTGCCGCTCTACGTGGGAAACGCCAGTGGGGCTGTCCCGCCGGCGCTCTACGTGCCCGTGATGCTCTTCTTCTATCTGCCCTACCGGGTGCTCATGGTGTGGGTCTACGACCGTACCCAAAGCGTGCCGATGGCGATGCTCATGCACCTGGCGGGCGTCGTCTCCGGGTTTGTCCTCGTCCCTGCCGCGATGGTAGGGATACCCGACCTGATCTTTAACCTCGTCTTCAGTGCGGCGCTGTGGGTCCTCGTGGCCGCGGTCGTGGCGGCCGACCGCAGAGAACGCTCGCGACCCGGATCTGAATCCCTCGGTGTGAGGTCGACTCGGGGCGCCCTGCCGGTATTTCGACCGGTGGGTTTCCCCGAGTCGCCTCCCGAACCCGGCGTGCCGGTCGTTCCGGCACCGGGCTCTCCACAAGTCCCGTTACGGACTGTCGTGATGGTTCATCCCGTGGCCGGCCATGGGGTGGGGATGGCGGTTCCCCGGTAGCGGTAGCGCGTGGTGCGCAGCTTGTCCGGGTTGAACAGTCCGATCTCCGGCGTGGCCGGCCACCATCCGCCGTTGCAGTAGCGGCGACGGATGATCTTCACTGTGATCCGGCGGTGTTTGCGCCGGGCCCATCGCAGAAACCGGTCCAACGTGTAGTTGGCCAGGTCTGAGAAGGCAACGGAGGACACGCCGGGCTTGAAATAGGCGCACCAGCCCCTCAGCGCCGGGTTGAGCCGGCCGATGAGGATCTGGAGTGGCTGGTTGACGTTGTGCCGGCAGATCGTCTTGACCGTAACTGTCACCGCCTTGATCGCTTTGCGGGACGGATAGGTGTAGACGTGGTACCGGTTGGTGCCCCGCTTACGGTGGCACTGGATGCGCCAGCCGAGAAAGTCGAGGCCATCATCGATATGGGTGATCTTCGTCTTCTCCGCCGATAGGCGTAGACCCATCGGCGCCAGCACCGCCGCAGCCCGCCCACGCATCTGCTCGGCGTGGTCGCGGGTGCCAGAGACCATCAGCAACCAGTCGTCTGCGTAGCGGATGAGACGGTAGTTACCCAGGCCCTTGCGGCGGCGGGTGGCCCGCTGGCTTTGGCTGCTGCCCGGCCCACCTGGGGTCTGGGCGATGTACTCGTCCAGCACCGATAGAGCCAGGTTGGCCAGCACGGGGGAAAGAATCCCACCCTGCGGCACCCCCATGGTGTTGTCGCGCAGCGTCCCATCCTGGCCGAGGATGCCGGCCTTCAGGAACGCCTTGACCAGGGCCAGGACACGCTTGTCTGCGATTCGCTTGCGCAGCCGGTCCATCAGGGCCGGGTGCGCAATCTCATCAAAACACGCCGTGATGTCGCCCTCGACGATCCACTCATAAGAGCGGGTCGCCAAATAGCGGGCCTCGGCGATCGCGTCATGAGCCCGCCGTCCGGGACGGAAGCCGTAGCTACACGGCAAGAAATCCGCCTCCAGAATCGGCTCCAACACCAAAGTCAAGGACGCCTGGACCACCCGGTCGGTGACGGTCGCGATCCCGAGGCGACGCTGCTTGCCGCCGGCCTTCGGGATCATCCGCTCCCGCACCGGCACCGGACGGAAGCTGCGGTCCCGCAGCGCGGTCCGCAACCGGTCAAGAAACTCCTCCACCCCCAGCACGGCCTGCACGTAATAGGCGCTCTGCCCATCCACGCCGGCCGTCTTGGCGCCCTTGTTGTGCCGCACCCGATCCCACCCCACGAGCAGAAACGCGGGATCGGCAACGAGATTGAACACATCGTCAAACCGGCGATGAGGATCATCACGGGCCCAACGGTGCAGCTTCGCCTGGATCTCCAGTACCCGCCGGCGCGCCACCTCGGTGGCGGCCTCCAGCTCGTCGGTATTCACCAACGCCCTCCTGGCATTCCAGCATCTCCACTACAGACTTGCTGGCCCCCTTCGCCATGCACGTGCCTCTCGCACGCTCGGACTACTACAAGGCCTCCGCCCCACCCGACGGCCCACAGTCGGCAACGGACCTGCCCCTGACCAGGCTGGATGCCTGGCAGTCGGGCGACCGCGGGTGGTTCCCACGTTCACCGAATCATCGATCGGCCAGATCGGCGCTCAGCTATACCCCGGCAGCCTCGCCACGCCTACGCCGTAGACATTCAGCGTGGCCTCCCCACCGTCTGCTGCACACGGCTTCGGAGTTGACCACCAACCACAACCGGCGGTCACGCACTGCACCCCGGCCCCTATCCACCAGATTTGAGCCGGCACCCGTTACGGGGCTTCAACCACTGATTCACTCACGTTACGCACCCTGGCCTCGCTAGCCGAACCCGCACCATCTGGCAGTACCAGCACGCCTCGGCATTGTCGGGGCTGCTTCCCACCCCCACCGGCGTCCCCCGGATCAGGCTGCCCCCAGCTTCGATCAGGCCGCTACGACGGCCCAACGGAAAGGACTCCCACCCCTCTCGACATTCCGGCGCCTCGTGGCGCACACAGCAGCAAAGTACAGCAGCAGGTTGCTTTCTTTCAGGCACGCCGAGCCGCCAGCGAGTCGTACCCGATCTTGAGCAGAACCCCAAGCAGCGTGAGCCACCAGCGATGAGGGCCCGTCACGAGGCGGTTGGAGTATGGGCGCTGATTCCCTCAGCAACCGTGGTTGCGCAGGTGTCTCCCGTGCTCTTGGGAAGGTCAGCAAATCGAACACCACACGCGCGTGCCCGAGCGTGCCCTGAGCGTCGGCGATCAGCGGTTGCTGGCGGTCACTCATGCCGCGTCGACCAAGCTCAACGGTGCGTCGGGAGGCATTTCCCAAGCGAATGATGGCCTGGCGGAACCGTGGCCTCGGACGAGGAGGCACGATGACCTGGCGCCGGCGGGAAGTCAACCAGCAGGCAGGACGACGATGCCGTCCTCATCGGAGACGACGGTCTGACCGGGCCGGATCCAGACCCCGCCGATCTCGACCGGCTCGCCGACCACGCCCGCGCCGGTCTTGCCGCTCTTCCGTGGGTTCGTCCCCAAGGCCTTGATCCCAAGATCCAAGGCGTCGAGGGCCACGGAGTCACGGACGCAGCCGTAGACCACCAGTCCTGACC
>JAPFFX010000078.1 GCA_026645375.1 Citricoccus sp. WCRC_4
GGGCACGGGGCCGGCGTCGGGAAGGCGCACGACCACCACGCCGACGCTCACCGGCCCGGCCAGGGCCCCCCGGCCGACCTCGTCCATGCCGGCGACCAGGGCCCCGCGGGCGGTGTCCCCGGCCAGCCGGGCGGCGACGAGCGAGGACTCCACGTCCAGGCCGGGCATCAAGGCGGGCCGGCGGCCTGCGGACGGCCGGCCGGTGCGGGTGGGTGCGGGCGTGCTCATTCCGTCCCGCCGCCGGCACCGGTCAGCGCCGGGTCCGGGTCGGGGACGGACTCGAAGGCGTCCCGGTCGCCGCCGGCGTCTCCCCAGCGGCTGAGCGGCCAGGCGATCACCTCGGCGCGTCCGGTGACATCGTCCAGGCTGATGAAGCCGTTGCCGGGTCCCTGCTGGTGCACGCGCGAGTCGGCGGAGGCATCGCGGTGGTCGCCCATGACCCAGACGTGCCCCTCCGGGACGGTGACGTCGAAGGGGATGTCCGAGGGCGCTGACCCCGGGTGGAGGTACGGCTCCTCCACGGGCTCGCCGTTCACCGTCAACAGGCCGGTGTCCGAGCAGCACTCCACCCGGTCCCCCGGCATGCCGATGATGCGCTTGACCAGGTGCTGCTCCGAGGAGTCCGGCATCAGGCCGATGAACTCCAGGCCCTCGCGCACGGGGTTGGCCGGCTGCGGGGCCGGCTCACCGAGCCAGCCCTTGGTGTCCTGAAAGACGATGACGTCCCCGCGGTCGACCTCGAAGGGACCGGGCACCAGCAGGTTGACGAAGATCCGGTCGTTGACCTGCAGGGTCTGTTCCATCGATCCGGACGGGATGTAGTAGGCGCGGAACAGGAAGGTCTTGACCAGGAAGGAGGCCAGGATGGTGATGAGGACGATCAGGACGATCTCGCGCACGGCCAGCCAGAGCCGCCGACCGGAGGACGGCTGGGTGGCCGTTCCGTCGCTGCTGTCCTGGGCCATCTCGCTGTCCTCTCCGCTGGTCCGACTGTCCACTCTACCGCCCGTCCCCCGCCGGGACGCCGTCCCGGCGGCCGGGGGGCCAGACGATGGCATCGACCCTGCCGACGACCATCGACTCGAGGATCATCCCCCCGCCGGGGGCGCCGAGCAGGGACCGCGAGTCCTCGGAGGCATGGCGGTTGTCCCCCAGTAGGAACACCCGGCCCTCGGGCACCTCGGCGGTGAACTCGATCCGGGAGGCCGGGGGCGGGCCGGCCAGGTAGCCCTCGGGAACCGCCTGGCCGTTGACCTCGAGCAGTCCGTCCGCGGTGCAGCAGCTCACCGTGTCACCACCGACACCGGCCACCCGCTTGACGTAGGCGGTGGTGTCCGGGGCCAGCCCCAGCCACTGCAGGACGTCGCCACCCCATCGCACCGGGGCCGGGCGGGAGTCGTACGGGGCGAAGCTGCCCTCGCCGTCCACGACCACGACGTCGCCGCGCTCCACCGGTGCCGAGGCATAGGCGTCCCGGTCCACGCTGATGCGGTCCCCCTGGCGCAGCAGGGGCTCCATGGAGCCGGAGGGGATCAGGTACAGCTCCGCGACGGTGCTGCGCAGCAGGGCCGAGACCAGCACCGCCACGACGACCACCGAGGCCACGGGCAGGGCCCAGCGCAGGGCACCACGACGGCCGGCGCGGGCCGGGGTACGCGAAGGGCGCCGGTCCCCCGAGGGGGACCGGCGCCCGGTGCGCTGCGACTCAGGCACGTGGGGGCCGATCAGGCCTTCTTGTTGCCCTTGGAGGTCGCGGCGAAGTCGCGCTTCTCCTTGATCTTGGCGGCCTTGCCGTGGCGATCGCGCATGTAGTACAGCTTGGCGCGGCGCACGTCACCGCGGGTGACGAGTTCGATCTTGTCGATGACCGGGGAGTTCACCGGGAAGGTGCGCTCCACGCCGACGCCGAAGGAGACCTTGCGGACGCGGAAGGTCTCGCGGACGCCGTGGCCCTGGCGGCCCATCACGAAGCCCTGGAACACCTGGACGCGGGCGGTCTTGCCCTCAACGATGTTCACGTGCACCTTGACGGTGTCCCCGGGACGGAAGTCAGGGACATCGCTGCGCAGCGAGGCGGCATCGAGGGAGTCGAGAATATGCATGCTGATACTCCTGGTGGACGCCACAGGTCATCCACGTGATCGGTGGCACGCCGGCCGCGACCCCGGTGCGGGGTGACGGGATGGGCGTACCCAGGCTGTTGACCGGTCTGCCCTGATGGGCGCCGGTTGGCCATACTGTCGACATCCGCCCCCTGTGGCAGGTCGGATGTCCAGTTGACACAGCGACCCATTATGCCAGATCCGGGGGCCGGCATCCAGCCGGCGGCCACCGTCAGCCGGCATCGACCTCGGAGGCGGGCAGCAGGTCGGGGCGGCGGTCCCGGGTGCGTTCGAGCTGCTGGGCGTGACGCCACGCGGCCACCTTGCCGTGGTCTCCCGAGAGCAGGACCTCGGGCACCTCGTGCCCGCGCCAGGAGGCGGGCTTGGTGTAGACCGGGTACTCCAGCAGGCCGTCGCTGTGCGACTCCTCCACGAGGGACTCCGGGTTGCCGACCACGCCGGGCACCAGTCGCCCGATCGCCTCGATCATGGCCAGCGCGGCGACCTCGCCACCGTTGAGGACGTAGTCACCCAGGGACACCAGGCGCACGTCGAACAGTTCGCGCGCCCAGTGGAAGACCCGCTCGTCGATGCCCTCGTACCGCCCGCAGGCCACCACCAGGTGGCTCGCACCGGACAGTTCCTGGGCCAGGGACTGCCGGAACGGCTGGCCCGACGGCGTCGGGACCAGCAGGACGGGGCGGTCCAGGGAGGCCGCGCGGCCGGCCGCGGCGATGGACTCGAGCGCCAGCGCCCACGGTTCGGGCTTCATCACCATGCCGGCGCCCCCGCCGTACGGGGTGTCGTCCACGGTGCGATGGCGGTCGAAGGTGTGCTCGCGCAGGTCGTGGACGTGGATGTCCAGCAGCCCGTCCCGGCGGGCCTTGCCGATCAGCGAGACGTCCAGAGCCGAGAGGTACTCCGGGAAGATGGTGACGACGTCGATCCTCACGGCTGTCCGGGCTCCTGCTCATTGAGGGTGAGCAGCCCGGGCGGCGGGTCCAGGGTGACGATTCCGGCATCGAGGTCGACCTCCGGCACGATCTCCTCCACGAAGGGGACCAGGGCCTCGGACCCGGAGTCCAGCGTCACCTGCAGCAGGTCCTGGACGTCCCCGGTGACCAGGCCGGTCACGGCGCCGACGCGGGCCCCGTCGACGACGACGGAGAGACCGACCAGGTCCTCCTCGTACCAGCCCTCGTCGTCCCCCGGCTCGTCCGGGGCGGCGTACAGCTCGGTGCCGCGCAGTTCCTCGGCACCGTTGCGGTCGGTGACCTCCTCGAAGGCCAGCAGCAGGATGTCCTTGTTCCAGCGCGCGCGGACGACGGTCAGGTCCCCATCCCGGCCGCCGGAGGCCCTCCGGCCCTCGAGCACGGCCCCGGGCACGAAGCGCGAGTCCGGGTCGTCCGTGTAGAGCTGCACGGTGACGTCACCGTGGATGCCGTGCGGCTTCCCGATCCGTGCCACGCGGACGCTGTCCTGTGGGCTGGTGGTGCTCTCGGGCATGGCGCGGGTTCCTCTCACTGGTGGTGCTGGGGCGGCCGGAAGATCCGGCCCGGGGACGGCAATGGCCCGCGTCCGGACGGATCCGGACACGGGCCATCATGTCATGCGACCGGCCAGGGGCCGGGGCGGGACCGGCCGGTCGTTACCGGCGGCGGTCCGTGTCCACCACGTCCACGCGGACCGGGTGGCCGGCGAGGCCGTCCAGGACGGTGCGCAGTGCGGTGGCGGTACGACCCTGGCGGCCGATGACGCGGCCGAGGTCGGCGGGGTCCACACGGACCTCGAGGACCTCGCCGCGCCGGTTGGTGCGCAGGTCCACCTGGACGTCATCGGGTGAATCCACGATTCCCCGGACCAGGTGTTCCAGCGCTTCCTGCAGCATGGTCACTCAGACTTCTCTTCGGCCGGGGCCTCGGTGGTCTTCTCGGCCGGGGCCTCGGCGGACTCCTCGGCCGGGGCCTCGGCGACGTCCTTCTTGGGCGTGATGGCCTCGGGGATGATGACCGAGCCCTTCTGCGGGGCCACGAAGGGTTCCTTGGCCTTGGGGGACTTCAGGGTGCCCTCGGCGCCCGGGAGACCCTTGAACTTCTGCCAGTCTCCGGTGATCTTCAGCAGCGCCATGACCTGCTCGGTGGGCTGTGCGCCCACGGAGAGCCAGTACTGGGCGCGCTCGGAGTTGACCTCGATGAACGAGGGCTCCTCGGTGGGGTGGTACTTGCCGATCTCCTCGATCGCCCGGCCGTCCCGGCGGGTGCGGGAATCGGCGACGACGATACGGTAGAACGGTGCGCGCATCTTGCCGAAGCGCTTCAAACGGATCTTAACGGCCACGGGTGTGGTAGCTCCTGGTTCTTGGTCTGGGCGCAGCGCGGAAGCCGGCCGTGGGGTTGGCACGGGTCCCTGCCCTGCTGACAGAACGACCGTCCGGTGGATAGAGGGTCGCCCGGACGGCGGTTCAGTACCCGTACATTCTGCCAGAGTCGCGGCAGATTCTCCTATTCGGACGAGGGCGCGTCCCCGGAGCCGGACTCGGAGAGGACCAGCAGGGTGTTCCACGGGTCGCGGACCTCCAGGCCCCGGTCGGTGCGCTGCGGGGAGCGACCGGCCGTCTTCAGCCGGTCCTCGGCGGCCTCCAGGCCCTCGCCCTGCGGCAGGGTCAGCTCGACGCTGCCCAGGCCCAGGGTGTTGCGGCGCGGGCCGACACCGGTGGAATTCCAGGTGTTCATGGCCATGTGGTGGTGGTACCCGCCGGCGGAGACGAACAGGGCCATCGGGCCCAGCGACGTCGTCTTCTCGAAGCCCAGCTCATTGACGTAGAAGTCCTCGGCCTGGTGCACGTCGCCGACCTGCAGGTGGACGTGGCCGACCGAGGCCGGGGTGGTCCGCAGGCCCGCCACGGCATCCTCCGTGAGGTGGGTGTTGAGGAATCCGTCCCACGGCAGGTAGACGGTGGCCATCTCCACCTGACCGTCGGCGCGCCAGGTCCAGGACTCGCGCGGGCGGTCGATGTAGAGCTCGATGCCGTTGTTGTCCGGGTCCTGGAAGTAGAAGGCCTCGGAGACGTAGTGGTCCGAACTGCCCACGAACCTCGTCGGGTCATGGCGCATGGCGGAGTACACGGTCGCGGCCAGGTCGGCGGCCCGCTCGAAGAGGATGGCCACGTGGTACAGCCCGGCCTCGCCCTCGGCGGGAAGCTTCAGGCCCCGCGCCTCCTCGATGCCGACCAGGGGGACGCCGGCCCGGCCCAGGATCACGTTGGGGCCGTCCTCGGCCACCGGCACCAGGCCCAGGGCCTGCTCGTAGTAGGAGCGCAACCGGGGGACGTCATCCGTCCTCAGGGTGACCATGCCCATGGCCAGGCCGGCCGGCAGCAACTCGTCCACGGGCCGGCCGCTGATGGGCCGGTGGTTCTGGGAGGCTGTGGCGGGGTCAACGGTGAGGGGCATGCTGGGCTCCTGGATCTGCTCGACTGCGGGGTCCGGCGCAGGCTCCCGCCCGGGAACAGCGCCGTCCCCCATCACAACACAGTTGATGCTTCAACTATTCCGTCGTGACGCCGGTGTGACCACTGTCTCCCCGTGATCGCACCGTTGCCGCATTGTTGCTGGCCAACTCCGGGTTCTCGCGCTTCAATGGTGCCGAGACCCATTCCCCGGATCCCGCCATCTCCGATGCAGGCCTCGGCACCGAGGCGCTGACACCCCTATCCCCAGGAGAACCATCGTGAGCGGCCTACCGCCTATCCCCATCCACGCCACCGTCATCGACCTGCGGTCCATTGCCGCGGCCCACGAAGTGCCCATCGTGTACGTGCTCGACGAGTACATGCGGCAGCACCCCCACCAGGAGCCGGCAGCCCACGCCCAGGGCGTGCGCTGACCACCCGGCCATACCTGGACCGATCCACCGGCCCGGCCCACTGACCCGGCCCTGGCTCCCGGACCGGGCCACCTGGTCACTGGCCGGGGCCACCGCCGAGGTACTTCTCGAACCCCTTGGGCAGGTTCAGCGACGAGGGGTCGAATCCCGCGCCGTCGGCGCCCTGGCCGAAGGCCGAGCCCGGAGCCTGGGGGGCTGAACGCTTGCGGCGCTCCTCCAGTTCGCGCATCTCCTGGGCGGCCTTGGCCGGGTTGCCCGAACGCGGCTTGGCCTTCTTGCCCTTGCCCTTGCCCTTGCGCGCGCCACCGCCGCCACCGGGCATTCCCGGCATCCCGGGCATGCCCCCGCCGGCTGCCATCTTCTTCATCATCTTCTGGGCCTGGCCGAAGCGCTCCAGCAACCCGTTGACCTCGGACACCTGGACCCCGGATCCCCGGGCGATGCGGGCCCGGCGAGAACCGTTGATGATCTTGGGGGCCACCCGCTCGTGCGGGGTCATCGAGCGGATGATGGCCTCGATCCGGTCGACCTGGCGGTCGTCGAACTGCTCCAGCTGCTGGCGCATGCCCTGGGCCCCGGGCATCATCATCAGCAGCTTCTTCATCGAGCCCATCTTCTTGATCTGCTGCATCTGATCCAGGAAGTCGTCGAGGGTGAAGTCCTCCTGGTCGACGAACTTCCGGGCCATCTTCTCGGCCTCGGCCTTGTCCCAGCTGCGTTCGGCCTGCTCGATCAGGCTCATCACGTCGCCCATGTCCAGGATGCGCGAGGCCATCCGGTCCGGGTGGAACACCTCGAAGTCATCCAGGTTCTCACCCGTGGAGGCGAACATGACCGGCTTGCCCGTCACCGAGCGGACCGAGAGCGCGGCACCGCCGCGCGCGTCGCCGTCGAGCTTGGACAGCACCACGCCCGTGAAGCCGACGCCCTCGTTGAAGGCCTGGGCAGTCGCCACCGCGTCCTGGCCGATCATGGCGTCGAGGACGAACAGGACCTCGTCCGGCTGGACGGCACTGCGGATGTCCGCGGCCTGGCGCATCAGTTCCTGGTCCACGCCGAGACGGCCGGCCGTGTCGATGATGACGATGTCGTGGTAGCGGGCGCGGGCCTCGGCCACGCCGTCGCGGGCCACCTGCACCGGGTCACCCGTGGCGTCCTCGAACTCACTGGAGACGCCGGGGTGCGGGGCGAAGACGGGGACGCCGGCCCGCTCACCGTTGATCTGCAGCTGGCGCACGGCGTTCGGCCGCTGCAGGTCGGCGGCGA
>JAPFFX010000059.1 GCA_026645375.1 Citricoccus sp. WCRC_4
GTAAACCAGATCGAGCCGTCCGACCGCACCACGACGTCGTTGGGCGAGTTGAGCCGCTTGCCCTCGAAGCGATCGATCACCACCGTGACGGTCCCGTCGTATTCCGTCCGCGTGACGCGCCGGCCCTCATGCTCGCAGGTAATGAGCCGCCCTTGCCGGATTGACTGTGCTCTCGGGGGTCTCTGCCATCTCAAGTCCTTCCACCATTGACCGTTCCACTGTGGCACCGCCCGTCTGGCGCAGCCAGCATCACCGAGACAATCTCATATATTGAGACGCTAATATCAGAGTATGGACATTCCTCCCTCGTCGCCCCAGCTCCAGGCGCTGCACCGGCCGAGCGGTGTCGGCGTCGTCGACAAGGCCGCCGCGATCCTGGACGCACTGGAGGCCGGCCCCACCTCCCTGGCCCAACTGGTCACCGCCACGGGCATCGCCCGGCCGACGCTCCACCGACTGGCGGCCGCCCTGGTCCACCATCGGCTGGTGGGCCGTGACCTGCAGGGCCGGTACATCCTCGGCAGCCGCCTGGGAGAGCTGGCGTCCGCCGCCGGCGAGGACCGCCTGACCTCCGCGGCGGGGCCCGTGCTGACGCGGTTGCGGGACGCCACCGGCGAGAGCTCCCAGCTCTTCCGGCGTCAGGCCGACAGCCGCGTCTGCGTCGCCAGTGCCGAGCGGCCCGTCGGCCTGCGGGACACCATCCCGGTGGGGACCCGGCTGTCCATGAAGGCCGGTTCGGCCGCCCAGGTGCTCCTGGCCTGGGAGGACCACGAGCGGCTCGTCGAGGGGCTGTCCGGCGCCGTGTTCACCCCCACGGTGCTGGCCGCGGTCCGGCGTCGCGGCTGGGCCCAGTCCCTGGGCGAGCGCGAGCCGGGCGTCGCCTCGGTGTCCGCCCCGGTGCGCAGCCCGAGCGGCCGGGTCATCGCGGCGGTGTCCATCTCCGGTCCCATCGAACGGCTCACCCGCCAGCCGGGACGGGTCCATGCCGAGACCGTCATGCGCGCCGCGCTCAACCTGACCGACCTGGTGCGCTCGGCCGAGACCACCTCGTCCTGAGTCCGGCGGCAGTCCGACGCCCATCAGGACGACGCCGGGACGGCCGTTCCGGGGGCGTCACCGCTCCAGCAGGTCGAGCAGGTCCTCTTCGAGGAAGGGCGTCAGGGACCGGGCGTAGGTCGAGGAGATGTGTCCGCTGGCGTCCCGGTAGACCACGGCGTTGCCGATCACCGCCGGACAGAGGTCCTCGGTACAGAAGTACTCGGTCAGGTCGATCACGCCGGCGCCCTGCACACGGGAGGCCGCCTGCGGCAGCGGATCCACCATGGCCAGCGCCTCCTGCCGGGGCACCCCGCAGTCGTTGTCCGTCACGGAGAACCCGACTCGGGTCAGGCACTGGAGGGACTCCTCCGAGGCGGCGGGTACGTCGGTGATCGTGATGATCCGGGTCCCGCGGGCCGCTACGGGCTCCCAGGCCTGGACGTACCGGTCGGTGCGCTCCTGGAGCGGGCGGGAATCGTCGTAGCGCGACGAGGTGACCAGCACCGCGTCGTAGGGCTCACCGGTCAGGAGGGTCTCGTTGGCGTCCTGCAGGGGGCCGTAGCAGTTGTCCCCCTCCTCGTGGGCGTACCAGTGGCAGGCGAACCCGGTGAACACGTCCAGTTCCCAGCCGTTGCGTTCCGCCACCGCCTCGACGGCCGGCAGGATCGAGGCCGCGTGGCTGTCCCCCATGAGCGCCACCCGGAACGTCCCGTCCGGGTCACCCAGGTCGCAGTCCGGGAAGGCCGGCTCGCCGTTGGACCGCCAGCACTGGTACTGACCCCTGGTGTCCTCGGCGAAGGTCTCGAGGGACGGCCGCAGCTGGTCCCCCAGCAGTCCGGCGCAGTCCTCCCCGGCCGCCACGGACGCGGCACCCAGGCACCGGGCCAGCAGCTCGTCCTGGGACCGGCCCTCGGCCCCCGGGACGACGGCGGTGCCGGCCTGGTCCTGGTCCGAGACTCCCTGGGTCACGGACAGGGCGGCCGCACTCACGGCCATCACGGCGACGCCGGCCGTCACCGCCACCAGGACGGGCCGCAGCCGGCCGGCCCCCCGCCGTTCACGAGCCGGCCCGCGGCGGAACCACGCGGCCTTCCGCAAGGGGTCCTCGACGCCGTGGTAGCTGAGCATGGACAGGGCGAAGGACAGGATGAGGGCCAGCACGTAGTACGGCCACGAGTCCCCGGGCATCACGGCCAGCAGCAGGACGATCACGGGCCAGTGCCAGAGGTAGAGGGAGAAGGAGATGTCTCCCACGTATCCGCTGAGCCGGTTGGTCAGCGGCCACGGGCCGCCCGCCCCGCCCCCCGACCCGGCGACGATGACGAGTCCGGCGGAGAGCACCGGGAGCGCGGCCAGGGGCGCCGGGAATCCTCCCTGGTCTGCCGTGACCCAGAGGATCGACGCCACCATGCCCACCAGTCCGGCCCATGCCAGCGGCGAACGCAACCGGTGCGGGATGCGGGAGAAGGCAGGGCTCACGATGGCCAGGAGCGCACCGAGTCCCAGTTCCCAGGCGCGCGCGACCGTGGAGAAGTAGGCGACGGTCGGGTTCGTGGCCGTCTCGACGGCCGCCCAGGCGAACGAGGCCACCATGATCACGAGCACGGCGGCGGTCAGCGGGATCCGCGCGTTCGTCCCGGCCCCCCTGGACCGGGTCACGAGGAACAGCACGGCCAGCATCAGCCAGGGCCAGACGAGGTAGAACTGTTCCTCCACGCCGAGGGACCAGTAGTGCTGGAGCGGAGACGGCAGCGTCCCCTCCTGGAAGTAGTCCGTCCCCGTGGCGGCGAACCGCCAGTTGGCCATGAAGACGAAGGACCACAGGGCGTCGCCGAGGGTGCTGAGTGCCCTCGTGACGGGGAACAGCAGGCTGGCGGCGACGGCGGTGACGAACAGCACGAGGACCGAGGCGGGCAGGATGCGCTTGACCCGGCGTTCATAGAACGAGCGGAACGAGATCGTGCCCGTGCGCTCGTGCTCGCGCAGCAGCAGTCCCGTGATCAGGAACCCCGAGATGACGAAGAAGATGTCGACACCGACGAATCCACCGCGGGGCCAGCCGAACAGGTGGTCCAGCACCACGGCCAGGACCGCGACGGCCCGCAGGCCCTGGATGTCCCGGCGGTGCGACGGCTTCCGGGGTGTGTCCGTGCCGCGCGAACGCGACCGCACCGTGGTGTTGAGGCTCACAATTCTCCAGGGGCCGACGATGATGACCCCGAATTCTACTGCGGGAACGGCGCCGGGAGCATGCCGGGGCGACCGCAGGGTCCGGGGCGCCGGGAATTCCCCGGCCATTGGCCGGGAGTTTCCCCGCTCGTGTGCGTGGACACCGAGATGACGCCTATCCTGCCCACAGGCCCTCCGGATCCGTCCGGCGACCCGAAGATCACCCGCTGACCGGACAGGAGCGACTCCCGCCGTGACGACCCTTCCCGACCCCCCGGACGCCCAGGGCCTTCCCGCCGCACCCCTGAGGACGTCGGTGGTGGGGACGGGGTATCTGGGGGCGACGCATGCGGCGTGCATGGCGGAGCTGGGGTTCGAGGTGCTGGGCCTGGACATCGACCCGGCCAAGGTCGAGGCGTTGTCGAAAGGTGAGTTGCCGTTCCACGAGCCCGGTCTGCCCGAGCTGCTGATCAAGCACGTGCGCTCGGGCCGGTTGCGGTTCACCACCTCCTATGAGGAGGTCGGTGCGTGGGCGGATGTGCACTTCATCGGGGTCGGCACCCCGCAGCGCCCCGGCGAGACGGCGGCGGACATGCGCTACGTCGATGCCGCGGCGGTCTCGCTGGCCGAGCACATCAGTCGGGACGCGCTGATCGTGGGCAAGTCCACCGTGCCGGTCGGCACCGCCGAACGCCT
>JAPFFX010000065.1 GCA_026645375.1 Citricoccus sp. WCRC_4
GTGCGCGGGCTGGGCCTGACGGTGCCGGTGGTGGCCGGGAACGTGGTCTCCGCGGCCGGCGTGCGCGAGCTCGTCGCCGCAGGGGCGGACATCGTCAAGGTCGGCGTGGGTCCCGGAGCGATGTGCACCACGCGCATGATGACCGCGGTGGGCCGCCCGCAGTTCTCCGCGGTGCTGGAGTGCGCGGCCGCGGCCCGTGACCTGGGCAGGCGGGTGTGGGCCGACGGCGGCGTGCGGTACCCGCGCGACGTCGCCCTGGCGCTCGCGGCGGGCGCCTCCCAGGTGATGATCGGGTCCTGGTTCGCCGGCACCGTCGAGTCCCCGGGGGACCTGGTGACCGACGCCGACGGGCGGCGCTACAAGGAGAGCTTCGGCATGGCCTCGGCGCGGGCCGTGCAGAACCGGACGAAGGCCGAGGACGCCTACGCCCGCGCCCGCAAGGCCATGTTCGAGGAGGGGATCTCCACCTCGAGGATGTACCTGGACCCCGAACGGCCCTCCGTGGAGGACCTGCTGGACATGATCACCGCCGGCGTGCGCTCCTCCATGACCTACGCCGGCGCCGCGGACCTGGAGCAGTTCCGGGAGCGGGCCGTGGTGGGCGTGCAGTCCGCCGCCGGCTACGAGGAGGGGCGACCCGTCGCGCAGTCCTGGTGAGGGCAGGCCGGCCGACAGGGCAGACAGGGCCGACAGGGGAGGTCCCGTCCACCCCATATACTGGTGCGCATCATGGACAGACACCGATCCGGTGCCGCCTCCCGCCACCGCGCATCCGCCGCCGTGGCCGGAACGGAGCCCTCTAGTACGTGCTCACCCCTGACTGACGGCCGGCCCCGCGGGGTCCGTTCCGCCGCGCCCCGTGACGGGGGTGAGCGCTGACCGTGGAATGGCTCCTCCTGGCCCTGGGCCTGCTGCTCATCCTGGGCACCGGGTTCTTCGTGGCCGTCGAGTTCTCGATGATCGCCCTGGACGTCCCCACCGTGCAGCGGCTGGTGGACGACGGCGACCGGGGCGCCGAGCCCCTGCTGAAGTGCCTGAAGTCCCTCTCGACGCAGCTCTCGGCCTGCCAGCTCGGCATCACGCTGACCACCCTGCTCACCGGTTACCTCATGGAGCCTTCCCTCGGGGTGCTGCTGGCCGGGCCGTTGACCGCCTGGGGCGTGCCGGAGGCCACCGCCTCAACGGTGTCCCTCGTGGTGGCCATGGTGGTGGCCACGCTGCTGTCGATGCTCGTCGGCGAGCTGATCCCGAAGAACCTGTCCATCGCCCGCTCGATGCAGGTCGGCCGCGCGCTGGCCCGCCCGCAGCTGGTCTTCACCGCCGTGTTCCGGCCCGTGATCTTCGTGCTCAACGGCTTCTCCAACCGCGTGCTGCACCTGTTCGGGATGGAGGCCAAGGAGGAGATCTCCGGGGCACGCACCCCCGATGAGCTCTCCTCCCTGGTGCGCCGCTCGGCGGAGATGGGCACCCTGGACGAGAAGACGGCCGCCTTCGTGGACCGCACGCTGCGCTTCTCGGACCGCACCGCGGCGGACGTCATGACCCCGCGCATCCGCATGGAGTCCATCGAGGCGGACGAGCCGCTGGACGCGGTCATCGACATCGCCCGGCGCACCGGCTACTCCCGGTTCCCCGTCATCGGCGACTCCCCGGACGACGTCCGCGGGGTGCTGCACGTGAAGAAGGCCGTGGCCGTCCCGCGGGCCAAGCGTGGCGAACTCGTCGCGGCCACCATCATGACCGACGTCGGCCGCGTCCCGGAGACCGTCCACCTGGACCAGTTGCTGGGCGAGCTGCGCTCGGCCAGCCTCCAGGTGGCGATGGTGGTGGACGAGTACGGCGGCACGGCCGGGATGGTCACCCTCGAGGACCTGGTGGAGGAGATCGTGGGGGAGGTCTCCGACGAGCACGACCGGGTGACGCCGGGCGTGCTGCAGACCGCCTCCGGGAAGTGGTACTTCCCGGCCCTGATGCGCCCGGACGAGGTCGGTGCGCAGATCCCGTCCCTGAAGGTGCCGGAGGACGGCTCCTATGACACGGTCGGCGGTTACGTGATGGCCGTCCTGGGCCGGGTGGCCGAGGTCGGGGACCGCGTCGAGGCCGAGGGCGGCACGCTCGAGGTGGAACGCATGGACGGCCGCCGCGTGGACCGGGTCAAGTTCATCCCGGCCGAGCGCGCCGCCGGGACCCCGTCGGCGGGGTCGCCGGCGGAGGCGTCGCGGACCGCCCGCAGCGCCCGGACCCAGGAGGAGGCACGATGAACCAGGACATCATGGGCATGCTCTGGCTGGTCGTGCTGCTGGCCGCCAACGCCTTCTTCGTGGCGGGGGAGTTCGCCGTCATGGGCGCCCGTCGCAGCCAGGTCGAGCCGAAGGCCGAGGCCGGTTCCGGCCCGGCGAAGACGGCCCTGTTCGCCATGGAGCACGTCAGCCAGATGCTGGCCGTGTGCCAGCTCGGCATCACCGTCTGCTCACTGCTGATCCTCAACGTCTCCGAGCCGGCCATCCACCACCTGCTGGTGGCCCCGCTGGAGGCCGCGGGGGTCCCGACGGCGGTCGCGGACGTCTCGGCGTTCGTCATCGCCCTGCTGGTGGTCACCTTCCTGCACGTCACCTTCGGCGAGATGGTCCCGAAGAACGCGGCCGTGTCCATGGCGGACAAGGCCGTCATGCTGCTGGCCACCCCGCTGGTCTGGCTGAACAAGGTGCTGCACCCGGTCATCGTCATGCTCAACTGGGCGGCGAACCTGGTGCTGCGCGCCCTGAAAGTCGAACCCCAGGACGAGGTCAACTCCACCTACACCCTGGAGGAGGTCCAGTCGATCGTCGCCGAGTCCACCCGCACCGGGCTGGTGGACGACGGCTCCGGGCTGCTCAGCGGGGCCCTGGAGTTCTCGGACTACACCACCGGTTCGGTGATGGTGCCCAGCGCCGAGGTGGTCACCCTGCCCGCGGACGTCGCCCCCAAGGCCTTCGAGAAGGCCGTGGGGCGGACCGGGTTCTCCCGGTTCGTGCTCGAGGACGCGGACGGCTCCTACACGGGATACCTGCACCTCAAGGACGTCATGACCGTCCCGGAGCAGTACTACCGCGAACCCGTGCCCGTCACGAAGGTCCGCTCCCTGGCCAACGTGGGCATCGCCGACGAGATCGAGGACGCGTTGTCCCTGATGCAGCGCACCGGTTCGCACCTGGCGCGCGTGATCTCGGCGGCGGGGGAGACCGTGGGCGTGCTGTTCCTCGAGGACGTGCTCGAGGTGCTGGTGGGGGAGATCCACGACGCCACCCAGTCGAGCAACCCGAACCGGGTGCGTCGTCACGCCTGAGGGGCCCGGAGGGCCGACCCGGTCTTATTGGGAACAGTTCTCAACATGGTAGGCTGGTCCCCGTTCCCGACCGACATTCCTGAAGGACCCCCGATGCCCGATTCCCCCCGCCCCGGCCACCGTGCCCGCCCGCCCCTGACCGTGGCGAGCGTGAGCGGCCTGGCCGCCGTCGCGCTGCTCGCCCTCACCTCCTGCGCCGGTGGCGGCGCGGGAGGTGCGGGCGGGACGGACCCGGGGACCGCGGCAGGGGGCGAACCGGTGGCCGTGGCCACCACGACGCAACTCGGCAGCATCCTGTCGGACATCACCGCCTGCGCGGGGACCTCGTCCAGCACGCTCATGGGCCCGGGGGACGATCCCCATGACTTCGCCCCGTCCTCCCAGCAGATCGCGGAGATGACCCGGACCGGGCTGGTCGTGGCCAACGGACTGGGCCTGGAGTCCGGGATGCAGGCCGCCCTGGACAATGCGGCCGCCGACGGCGCCACGCTGCTCGAGGTCGGCCCCCAGCTCGACCCGCTGGCGTACGCCGAGGCGGAGGACGCCCATGCCGGGGAAGAGGGGGACGCCCACGCCGGGGAGGCGTCGGACGCCCACGGTGCGCAGGATCCGCACGTCTGGATGGACGTCTCCCGGATGGCGACGGCCGCCGGGGTGATCGGCGACGAGCTCGCGCGGAGGACCGGTGACGAGCGGTACAAGGACTGCGGGCAGGAGGCCGCCCAGACCCTCGAGGCCGCGGACGCCGAGGTCCGCGAGGTCCTCGAGGCGATCCCCGCCGACCGCCGCACGCTGGTCACCGACCACGCCGCCTACTCCTACTTCGCCGACGCCTACGGCTTCGAGATCGCCGGCGTCGTCGTCCCGGGCGGGTCCACCGATGCGGAACCGTCCTCCGAGCGACTGGCCCAGCTGGTCGCGCAGATCGAGGAGCAGGGGGCCGACGCCCTGGTCATGAGCGCCGGGTCGGGCAACAGGCTCATCCCCGCGCTCTCCGCGGAGACCGGCGGAGAGGTCCCCGTGGTCGAGGTCTACGAGGGCGGGGTGGGTCCCCAGGGCTCCGGTGCCGAGGGCTACGCCGACGCCATGGTGGCCACCGCGAGGGCCCTCGCGGACGCGCTCGCGTGAGCGGGCCTTGCGCCGCACGCCGCCGTGAACGGCCAGTAGGGTGGTCGCCGTGGACTGGTTGATCGAGCCCTTCGCCCTGGGATTCCAGCAGCGTGCCCTCGTCGGCGGCCTGGTCGCGGCGCTGATGTGCTCCGTCGTCGGCGTCTGGCTGGTGCTGCGCGGCATGAGCTTCTTCGGCGACGCCTTCGTGCACGGGGTGATCCCCGGCATCGCCGCGGCCGTGGTGGTGGGGTTCTCGCCCTACCTGGGCGCGGCGGTCGCCGCCGCCGCCATGGTCGGCGGGATGCAGCTCGTGTACCGGACCACCACGCTGAAGGAGGACACCTCGATCGGTCTCCTGTTCGTCGGGATGATGGCCCTGGGCGTGGTGATCATCTCCCGGGCCGAGTCCTACACCGGGTCCCTGACGGCCATCCTGTTCGGTGATGCACTGGGCGTGACCTGGGCGGACATCCGCGTCCAGGCGATCATGGCCGTCGTGGTGATCCTCTTCGCCATCCTGCTCTACCGCCCGCTCATGACCCTGTCGTTCTCCCCGGCCAAGTCAGAGTCCCTGGGCATGCACCCGAAGCTGACGCACGCCCTGCTGCTGGTGCTCATCGCGACCGCCGTGATCGGCAGCTTCCAGGCCGTGGGCACCATGCTCGTCTTCGGCCTGCTGGTCGGACCGCCGGCCACGGCGGCGCTCGTGTCCCGGACGGTGCCGATGATGTTCGCCGTCTCCACCGGCATCGCGGCGGTCTCGGTGGTCGTGGGCCTGGGCCTGAGCTACCACCTGGGCACGGCCGGCTCGGCCACCATGGCCCTGGTGCCCATCGTGCTGTTCTTCATCGTCCTGGCCGTCCGGGAGACCCTCCGCAGGATCCGCCCCGGACGCCGCGGTGCACAGGTGACGGCATGAGCGCCGCGACGCAGTCACTGGTCGAGGCCCGCGACCTCGTGCTGTCCCACGGGCGCCACGTCGCCCTGCAGGCCTCCACGTTCCGGGTGCCGCTGGGCGGGGTGACGGCGGTGATCGGACCCAACGGGTCCGGCAAGTCCACCCTGCTGCAGGCGATCGCGGGAGTGCTGGAGCCGACGTCGGGCTCGCTGCGCGTGCTCGGCGGGTCCGCCCGCGCCAACCGGCGCCGGATCTCCTACGTCATGCAGTCCGTGGTGTTCCCGGTGGGTACGCCGATGACCGTGCGGGACGTCGTGAGGATGGGCCGCTACCCGTCCCGGGGGTGGCTGCGACCGTTCTCCCGCGCGGACCGGACCGCCGTGGCGGAGGCCCTCGAGAAGATGAACGTGGCGGACCTGGCCGGCCGGCACCTGGAGGAGCTCTCCGGGGGCCAGCGGCAGCGCGTCTACGTGGCGCAGGGCCTGGCGCAGGGGCACGAGGTGCTCATGCTCGACGAGCCGATGACCGGACTGGACATCACCTCGGCCCGGACCATCGACCACATCATCCACGCCGAGACGGAGCACGGGCACTCCGTGGTGCTGACCACGCACGACCTCGAGGAGGCCGGCGCCGCCGACCACGTGATCCTGGTCAACGGGCGCGTCGTGTCCTCCGGGGCGCCGGCGGAGGTCATGACCCGGAAGAACCTGGAGGACGTCTACGGGCTGGGGTCGCTGCACCGGTCCTCGGCACCACTGCTGGTGGACCCGGACTGCGGACCCGAGGACGTTCAGGGGCGCGAGCAGTCGGGGCAGATGCCGTAGATCTCCACGGTGTGCTCCGCATCCGTGAACCCGTGCTCGCTCGCGATCCGTGCGGTCCACCGCTCCACTGCCGGCGCCTCGATCTCCACGGCGCGCCCGCACCGTCGGCACACGAGGTGATGGTGGTGGGTCTGCACCTCGCAGCGCCGGTACAGTGACTCGCCGTCGTCCGGATTGAGGACGTCCACCAGCCCCTCCTGCTGCTGCTGCTGGAGGATGCGATAGACCGTGGCCAGGGAGACCTGCTCACCCTGGTCCTTGAGGAGGGCGAAGAGGTCCTGGGCGCTGACGAAGTCCCGGAGTTCGTCCAGTGCCCTGTTCACCGCGGTCTTCTGCCGGGTGGACCGTCCCCGGGCCGGCCTGGTGGGCTGCGGCGGGGGCGGCGTGGTCGCATCGGGTCCGGCGTTCATGTCCCGCACAGGCTACCAGCGCCGGGTCCACCCCGCGCCCTCCGGACGGCCCTCCCGTCACCTTCCCGCGCCCTGCTCGCCGTCCTCCCGCGTCGACCGGCGGCTGACCGGGTGGTTCGGCGCGGTTCCGGACGTGCCGGGGACTGACGACCGTCGGCGTTCCGGGCTAGGCTGACCGGGTGGAATCGCAGATTGCCCTGACCAAGTTCGGCCACGCATGCGTCCGGCTCGAGAAGGCCGGACGGCGCCTGGTCATCGATCCCGGGACCTTCACGGACGTCCCGGCGGCACTGGAGGGCGCCGAGCACATCCTCGTCACGCACGAGCATGCCGACCACCTCGACGACGGCCCCGTCCTCGAGTTCCTCGCGGCGAACCCGGAGGTCAC
>JAPFFX010000070.1 GCA_026645375.1 Citricoccus sp. WCRC_4
CCGACGACCCGTCGGACCGGGCCCACGGGCGTCTGGGGGTGGCGGCCCCGGTTGATCTGTGCGTACGTTGGGAGGGCCGCCGGAACCGGCGGTGTGGTGTGGCGGCCCCGGGGCCGGCGCCACCATTCCGATCAAGGAGTTGCGCATGTCGTTCGCGGAGAACCTCGGAAACCTGAAGGACCAGCACGGCGACAGGATCAACGAGGGTGTCGACCAGGCCCAGGAGCAGCACGGGGACAAGCTCGGCGACCAGGGCAACCAGGGCGTGGACGGTGCCCAGGAGAAGTTCCTCGGCGGCCAGGGGGAGGACCAGCAGGGCGAGCAGGGCAACTGAGCCACGCCGGCCGATCCGTTCGGCACTGGCGTGCAAGGACCCGTTCCCGTCCAGGGGGCGGGTCCTTCGCCGTCCGGGCCCACGTCGGGACCCAGCGCCCGACGGACGTGGCGGCGGTGCCACCGTCACCCGCGCGACGGGCATGGCCGACGTGTGGTCACCGCACGGTCCTAGACTGAACCGATGGAACCCACGCAGCTGCTCATCCGGCCCGCACGGACACAGGACGTCCCGGCGATCCGTGACCACGTGGAGCCCCTGGCGCAACGTCGGGTCCTGCTGCAGAAGGAGGCCGTGGCCTACTACGAGTCGATCCAGGAGTTCGTGGTCGCGGAGGCGCCGGACGGGTCACTGGCCGGGTTCGGTGCCCTGCACGTGATCTGGGAGGACATCGCCGAGGTCCGCACCCTGGCGACTGCCTCGGACTGGCGCGGGCACGGGGTGGGGCACAAGCTCCTCGACCGGTTACTGGACCGGGCCCGGGACGTGGGCGTGAGCCGCGTGTTCTGCCTGACCTTCGAGGTCGACTTCTTCACCCGCCACGGCTTCGAGGTGATGGAGGACCAGTCCGCGGTGGATCCGGAGGTCTACTCCGAGCTGCTCCGCTCCCACGATGAGGGCGTGGCTGAATTCCTCGACCTGGCGCGCGTGAAGCCCAACACCCTCGGCAACACCCGGATGATCCATCACCTCTGACTGCTTGCCCTGCCGGGTACCGACGAGGATGATTTCTGGGACAGGCCGCCGGCAGCAGGCCGGGGTCGGGCAGATCAGGGAGGGCCACGTGGGCACTGGAGATCGCATGGAGAACAGCGCCGAGGAGGCCAAGGGCAAGCTCAAGCAGGGCCTCGGCGAGGCGACCGACAACGATCGCCTGAAGACCGAGGGCAAGGCGGACGAGGTCAAGGGCAACCTCAAGAACGCCGGTGAGGACATCAAGGACGCGGCCAAGCGCGTCTTCGGCGGCGACAAGCACTGACGTCCACTACCGGCGCACCATCATCCCCCGGCGACGGCACCGCTGCCGCGAGGAGGGATGGTGTCCCGGTCCGACGGCCCGGACGCCCCTCAGCCAGGCAGGCTGAGCGTGGCCTCCGGGCCGTCGTCGTTCCTGCGGGCCAGGCCGTCGGCCACGAGACCCGCCACGCAGCGCTCCCACTGGGCCTCGGCCGGCCGGTGGGCACCCAGCCGGCCGGCCGCCGTCGGGTGCTGGGGAAGGGCCGCGACGGACACGGCGCCCTGCTCGCGCAACACGGCCATGACGGCGCCTCGCACCTGGCGGTCGGTGCCGGACCAGGCCTGGCCCGTCGGCCGGTAGTGGGGCTCCGGCATGCCGGCGGCACGCCATGCGCAGAGATCGGCCACGGGGCACTCGCCGCAGCGCGGTGAGCGAGCGGTGCAGACCAGCGCCCCGAGTTCCATGACGGAGGCATTCCACCGGCAGGCCTCCTCACGCTGGACCGGCATGAGGTCGCGGGCCAGTGCCGTCTCCGCCGCCGTCAGTGACTTCTCCGGCAGTGCCCGGCCGGACACCAGCCGGGCGTGGACCCGCCGGATGTTCGTGTCCACCACTACCTCCGGCCGGCCGAACGCGAAGCAGGCGACGGCGGCCGCCGTGTACGCACCGACGCCCGGCAGGGCCAGCAGTCCACCGGCCGTCCGGGGGACCTCCCCGTCCGGGGAGGCGGCGATGGCGGTCGCGGCGGCCTGCAGCCGCAGGGCGCGGCGCGGATAGCCCAGCCGGCCCCAGGCACGCAATACCTCGGCGGCCGGGGCCGCCGCCAGGTCGCGCGGCGTGGGCCAGCGTTCGAGCCAGTCGGTCCAGACCGGCAGGACGCGGCTGACGGGGGTCTGCTGGAGCATGATCTCGCTGACGAGGATGCCCCAGGGGCTGCAGTCCTCCGCGCGCCACGGCAGGTCCCGGCCGTGGTCGGCGAACCAGTCGTTGATCCTACGGTGGAGGGTGGCCGTGATCTCCGGCGTGGACGTCGCGGAACGGGGATCAGGCATGCGATCCACTGTACTGTCCGGGACCCTCCCGGCGTGGCCGGTCAGGCCCACGCGGGGCGGTCCTTAAGCTGGTGGCATGGCCGGTGACCCTCGAAACAGCGATCTGATGCGTCCGCAGTCCCCGGAGGTGTACCGGCGTCGCCGGATCGTCGCCCTGGTGCTGGTCGTGCTCGTGCTCGCGCTCGTGGTGGGACTGGTGGGATGGATCGTCTCGCTGTTCCGTCCCGGGGGCGATGAGCAGCCGGGGAACCCCGGTGGCCACGACACCCCGTCCGTGACGGCCCCCGCCTCGCCCGTCGGCACCGGGGGCACGGACGCCCCGGACTCCGCCGGCCAGGCTACCGGCGAGCCGACGGGGGAGCCCTCGGCCTCGGCCTCCCCGTCCGCGACGGAGGGCTCCATCGGCGCCACCGCATGCCAGCCGGGTGACCTGGTGATCTCGGCGGCCACGGACCGCCAGTCGTACCCGGAGGGCGAGGACCCGGTGCTCGAGCTGCGGGTGGACAACACGGGGGATGAACCCTGTGAGGCCAACCTCGGGACCAGCCAGCAGGTGTTCACCGTGTACTCCGGATCCGACCGGATCTTCTCCACGCAGGACTGCCAGGTGGAAGGGGACGACGCGATGATGGAGATCTCCCCGGACGAGCAGGAGCGGTCCCGGTTCTCGTGGCCCCGCGTGCGCTCGGCACCGGGGTGCGCTGAGGTGGGCTCTGAGCCGCGCAGCGGAACCTACCGGCTCGAGGTGTCCCTCGGAGAGCTGACGGCCCAGCCGGTGTCCTTCACGCTGCAGTAGCGCCGGCTCTCACTTCCCGTTCACCCAGGCGCGCATGGTGCCCAGTGCCTCGTTCAGGCTGGTGACCTCGGAGACCGTGACGTTCTCGGGCAGGTCGCCCAGCGGTTCGGGCGAGACGGGCACCACCGCCCGGCGGAAGCCCAGACGGGCCGCCTCGCGGATCCGCCGCCCGATGCCGGGGACCGGCCGCACCTCCCCGGCCAGACCCAATTCGCCGAAGGCGATCATGCCCGGCGGCACCGGTGCCTGGAGCTTGGCGCTGGCGATCGCCAGGGCTGCGGCGAGGTCTGAGGCCGGCTCCGTCAGGCGGACGCCGCCGACCGTGGCCACGTAGCAGTCGTCGTCCGTGAGCGGGAAGTTGGCCCGCCGCTGGAGGATCGCGAGGATCATGGTGATGCGTGCAGAGTCGAGGCCGCTGACCGTGCGCCGGGCCGCTCCCTGTCCGGACGGCGTCAGCAGCGACTGCACCTCGGCCACCAGGGGCCGACGCCCCTCGAGGGTGACGGTCACGCAGGTGCCCTCCACCGGTTCCTTGGTACCGGACAGGAACAGGCCGGAGGGGTCCTCGAGGGAGAGGATGCCGGCCTCACCGAGGTCGAGGCAGCCCACCTCGTCCGTGGGGCCGAACCGGTTCTTCACGGCCCGCACCAGGCGCAGCCGCGAATGGCGTTCGCCCTCGAACTGGCACACCACGTCCACGAGGTGCTCGAGCAGTCTCGGCCCGGCGATCGAGCCGTCCTTGGTCACGTGACCGACCAGCACCGTGGTCATGTTCCGCGACTTGGCCTCGTTGATCAGGCTGGCCGCCACCTCCCGGACCTGGGTGACGCCGCCCCCGGTGCCGTCGACGGACTGGGACTGCAGCGTCTGGACGGAGTCCACGATCAGCAGGTCCGGGTCGGCCTTCTCGATCTGCCCCAGTGCCCGGCCGAGATCGGTCTCGGCCGCCAGGAACAGGGTGTCCGCCACCGCCCCGATGCGGTCGGCGCGCAACCGCACCTGCGCGGCCGACTCCTCACCGGTCACGTAGAGCACGGTGCGGGTGTCGCCTTCCGGGCGGCGGTGGCGGGCGACCTTGGCGGCCACGTCCAGCAGCAGCGTGGACTTGCCGATGCCCGGTTCGCCGGCCATCAGCACGACGGCGCCCGGCACCAGCCCCCCGCCGAGCACGCGGTCCAGCTCGGAGACCCCGGTGGTGTGGAAGCGTGCCTGCGAGGCGTCCACGTCACCGATGCGCACGGCGGGCACGGCGATGGTGGCGGCCGGGGTGCGGCCGGAGGACGCATCCGCCCCGGTCTCGACCACGGTGCCCCAGGCCTGGCACTCCCCGCAGCGGCCGACCCACTTGACGGTGGTCCATCCGCATTCGCTGCAGCGGTAGCCGGGATTCGCGCGCTTGGCGGTCTTGGTAGCCATGGACCAAGGCTAATGGCGCGCACGGACAGGATAGGGGAACACCCGGCGGCCGCGGACGGGCGGGTGCCTCAGAGGGGCGGCAGGTAGGCCACGGCGTCGTCATGGGAGGAGCCGGTGGCCTCGATCAGGTCGACCATCATGGGCCGCAGCAGCATGACGAGGGCCTCCCCGTGCAGGGAGTTGGTGGCGCCCAGCTCCACGGGATCCAGGCGTGCGGCGGCGCCGCCCAGGGCGTCCCTGGCCACGGACAGGGACTTGTGGCGGCCGCGCGCGGCCGGCTCGCCGAGGGAGCGGCCGAGGATCGCGACGGCGTCGGCCGCCTCGTCGAACCAGTCGGCCAGCAGCAGGGTGCCCTGTTCGTCGAGGGAGTCGTTGTCGATGACGCTGATGACCCGCCGGGCCACGATGCGCAGGCTGCGCACCGCCAGGTCGGACTTCTCCACGGTCTGTGCGGTGGACTCCAGCACGGGCCGGGAACGGCGCTGGGTGGGGGAGAAGGTCGCGACCTCCTGGGCGTTGCGCACGTCCTTGTGCAGGTTGTCCACGGCGGACTGGGTGCCGCGGCAGGCCACCAGGGCCATCCAGGCCGTGCGGGACTCGTGGTTGCGCAGCGCCTCCGAGCAGTCGCGCAGCGTCCGGGTCACGGTGGCGTAGAGGTCCCGCAGCCCGGTGGCGGCCTCCTTCTGCAGGTTCTTCGGGTACAGCAGCGTCACCAGCAGGGCGATGAACCCCCCGACGACGGCATCGACGCTGCGCGTGAAGGGCCCGCCTTCCGCGGCGGGCAACAGGACGACCAGGATGGACTGCAGGCTCATCTGCAGGGTGAAGGCGGCCCCGGAGTCCAGGAACCGGGCCACCATGATGGAGGTGAAGACCACCAGGACGGCCTGCCAGTACCCCTGGCCGAGGACGGCCTGCATGAGGTCGCCGATGAGGATGCCCAGGGTGCAGCCGACCGCCACCTCGATCACCTTGCGGACCTTCGGGTCCCGGTTGAAGCCGAGGGCGATCAGCGAGGCGGTGGCGGCGAACAGCGGGTCCTCGTGCCCCAGGACGAACTCCGCGAAGGCGTAGGCCAGCACCGCGCACACCGCGCTCAGGGCCGCGGGGACCACCGCCGCCCGCGCCCGCGAGGCCCCGGCGCGGGACCGGCGCGCGGCGAAGGACCGGGCCCGGGACCAGCCCCGCCGCAGGGCGGTGGGGCCGGGAGAACCGGACGCTTGCTGGTGCATGAGACCAGAGTAGGGTGTGGGACGTCCGCTGACGACGAGCCCCGGCAGCCGCCGCGGTGTCACCGACGGTCGGTGGTGAGGTTCCTCACTTCCCCATGAGGGCCGGGTCACGGGGTGGCGCTCCCTGCCCTGTCATCGCGTGGATACCCCGGTCCCTCGGCTGCGCGGGGCCCTGGGGGCACGAGGCCTCGTTAATGTCGCGTTAATCTTCAACCGCCCATCGCTTCACCTTCCCCCCATAGGTTCGACCGCGGAACGAGGCCTGCGGCACCCGAATCCCGCGCCATGTGACCACTGGTAGCCGGTGGTAGGTCCTCTCCGGCACTGTCATCCATCCTGAAAGAGGCAATTCTGTGAAGGCTCTTCGCTTTGGCCGCTCCGCTGCGGTCCTCTCCGTCGCTGCTCTCGCCCTGACCGCCTGTGGCGGCAACGGTGGCTCCTCCGATACCCCGGCCGAGGGCAACGGCTCGGCTCCGGCCGAGGTCGCGGGCACCCTGATCGGCGGTGGCGCCTCCTCGCAGGAAGCGGGCATGACCGCCTGGACCAACGGCGTGACCGAGGTCCACCCGGACCTCACCGTCTCCTACGACCCGGTGGGCTCCGGCTCCGGTCGCGAGGGCTTCCTGGCCGGTCAGTACTCCTTCGCCGGCTCCGACGCCGCGATGGACGAGGAGGAGATCAGCCAGGCGGAGTCCGTCTGCGGCCCGGAGGGCGTCTTCCACGTCCCGGCCTACATCTCCCCGGTCGCCGTGGCCTTCAACCTCGAGGGCGTCGACCAGGTCAACATGGATGCCGACACCATCGCCAAGGTCTTCACCGGCGAGATCACCACCTGGAACGACCCGGTCATCGCCGAACAGAACCCGGACACCGAGCTGCCGGACACCAAGATCACCGTCGTGCACCGCGCCGACGACTCCGGCACCACCGAGAACTTCACCGACTACCTGGCCGCCGCCGCCCCGGAGTCCTGGACCTACGACGTCGTCGAGACCTGGCCCTCCGAGATCACCGCCGAGTCCGCCCAGCAGACCTCCGGTGTCGTCTCCCTGGCCCAGTCCACCGACGGTGCCATCACCTACGCCGACGCGTCCCAGATCGGCAACCTGGGCACGGTGGCCGTGAAGGTCGGCGAGGAGTACGTGCCGTACTCCTCCGAGGCCGCTGCCCGCGCCGTGGAGACCGCCGGGGAGGGGCTCGCCGGGTCGCTCGAACTCGACCGCACCACCACCGAGGCCGGCGTCTACCCGGTGGTCCTGGTCACCTACGAGATCTTCTGCCACCAGTACCAGGACCAGGAGACCGCCGACATGGCCAAGGCCTTCGCCGAGTACGTCGTGTCCGAGGACGGACAGGCCACCGCCGCGGAGTCCGCGGGCAACGCCCCGATCTCCGACGCCACGCGCGAGGCCGCCATGGCGAACATCCAGGGCATCACCGTCCAGGGCTGATATCCCCATTCATACCGGACGTGAGTAGCGCGTGCTGCGGCCGCCGGCCCTTCCTCGTGAGGGCCGGCGGCTGTGCCATGCTGTGAACGCCATTTCCTCTTAGGACATCCACCCCCGGGATGCGGGAGCACCGCCCGCACCACGAACTCCGAAGGGAGTCACCGTGACTGACACAGCCACCGAGCCGTCCAGGAAGACGTCGCTCAAGGGCTCGCGCGGCGGCGAGGCGGGAGACCGCGTCTTCTCCGGCCTGGCGCTCACCGCCGGGATCGTGATCCTGCTGGTCCTCGCCTTCGTGGCGGTCTTCCTGCTCATCGAGTCGCTCCCGGCCCTGTGGCCCGAGGTCTTCTCCGACCAGGACAGCATCGAGAGCGCCGACACCTTCTGGCAGTACGTCTGGCCGTTGATGGCCGGCACCCTGATCGCCTCGATCATCGCCATCCTGCTGGCCACCCCGGTGGCCGTCGGCATCGCCCTGTACATCTCCCACTACGCGCCCCGGTCCATCGCGACTCCCGTGGGCTACGTCATCGATCTGCTCGCCGCCATCCCCTCCGTCGTCTTCGGCGCCTGGGGCATGACGGTCCTGGCCGGGGCGATGGTGCCGATCTACGCCTGGCTGAACGAGTACCTCGGCTGGATCCCGCTGTTCGGGGGGACCCCGACCACGACCGGACGCACCCTGCTGACCTCCGGCGTCGTCCTGGCCGTGATGATCCTGCCGATCATCACCTCCCTGTGCCGGGAGATCTTCCTGCAGACGCCGAAGCTGCACGAGGAGGCCGCCCTGGCCCTGGGCGCCACCCGGTGGGAGATGATCAAGATGACCGTCTTCCCGTTCGCCCGTGCCGGCATCGTCTCCTCCATCATGCTCGGCCTCGGACGCGCCCTGGGTGAGACCATGGCCGTGACCCTGGTGCTGTCCCCGGGCATCTTCTCCTGGAGCCTCATCCAGTCCGGTCGCAATGCGACCATCCCCTCGGAGATCGCCCTGAACTTCCCCGAGGCCTTCGGCATGCGCCAGTCTGAGCTGATCGCGGCCGGCCTCATGCTGTTCATCATCACCCTCGCGGTCAACATGGTGGCCCGCTGGATCGTCAGCCGCCACAAGGAATTCTCGGGAGCGAACTGATGACCATCTCGAACGACACGGCCGCACCGCAGCGCACCTCCGTGCCCGGTGGGAAGAAGAAGAACTCCCTGACCGCGGGACAGAAGCCGGGCTGGACCTGGATCGCCGTGCTGGCGGGCGCCCTCGTGGTGGCCGCCGGCATCACCGCACTGCTGGGCGGTGGCGCCTTCAGCTGGGTGGGATGGCTGATCATCGCCGCGGTCCTCTACGTGCTCGGCATGTACCTGGTCACCCGGGTGATCGAGAACGCCCGACGGGCCACGGACGGGTTGTGGCAGAACCTCGTCTGGGCGGCGTTCCTCCTGGCGCTGATCCCGCTGATCTCCGTGATCTGGGCCGTCGTGGCCAACGGACTGCCCACGCTCCTCGAGACCCCGCAACTGCTGTGGCGGGACATGCAGGGCGTCACCGGTTCCGACGACATCGCCACCCAGACCGAGGGCGCCCCCCTGGCCGGCGGGTTCCTGCACGGACTGGTCGGCACCCTGATGATCACCCTGCTGGCCACCGTCATCTCCGTCCCGATCGGCCTGCTGACCTCCATCTACCTCGTGGAGTACGGCCGCGGCGGCTGGTTCTCCCGGGCCATCGTGTTCTTCGTGGACGTCATGACCGGCATCCCCTCGATCGTGGCGGGCCTCTTCGCCTTCGCGGCCGTCCAGCTGGTCATCACCACCTTCATCGGCGACGGGCCGCGCCAGCTGCAGATGGTCAAGATGGGGCTCACCGCGGCCATCGCGTTGTCCGTGCTGATGATCCCGGTGGTCGTCCGCTCCACCGAGGAGATGCTGCGGGTGGTGCCGAACGAGCTGCGGGAGGCCTCCTACGCCCTCGGCGTGCGCAAGTGGCGGACCATCTTCAAGGTGGTCCTGCCCACGGCCATGTCCGGCATCGCCTCCGGCGTGACGCTGTCGATCGCCCGCGTGACGGGTGAGACGGCCCCGATCCTGGTGACGGCCGGGTATATCGCCACCACGAACTGGAACCCCTTCGACGGCTGGATGACCGCCCTGCCGGTGTACATCTACCGCCAGCTCATCAATCCCACCGCGCCCGCCGCGGGTGACCCGTCCGCTGAGCGTGCCTGGGCCGCGGCCCTGGTCCTCATCGTCATCGTGATGCTGCTCAACCTCATCGCCCGCATCGTCGCCAAGGCCTTCGCGCCGAAGAAGACCGGCCGCTGAGCCGAGCAGACCACAAGGAGAAGGAAAGACACATGTCCAAGCGCATCGACGCCGTCGACCTGAACGTCTACTACGGCAACTTCCGGGCTGTGGAGGGCGTCAACATCAACATCGAGCCGCGGTCCGTGACCGCGTTCATCGGCCCCTCCGGTTGCGGCAAGACCACCTTCCTGCGGACCATCAACCGCATGCACGAGGTCCTGCCCGGAGCCCGGGCCGAGGGCAGGCTGCTGCTGGACGGGGAGGACATCTACGCCCCGGGCGTGGACCCGGTCACCGTCCGCACCATGGTCGGCATGGTCTTCCAGCGACCCAACCCGTTCCCCACCATGTCCATCCGGGACAACATCCTGGCCGGCTACAAGCTGAACGGCACCCGCATGTCCAAGTCCACCGCGGACGGGATCGTGGAGAAGTCCTTGCGCGGCGCCAACCTGTGGGAAGAGGTCAAGGACCGCCTCGACAAGCCGGGGTCCGGCCTGTCGGGCGGCCAGCAGCAGCGCCTGTGCATCGCCCGGTCGATCGCGGTGGAGCCCGACGTCATCCTGATGGACGAGCCCTGCTCGGCGCTGGACCCGATCTCCACCCTGGCGATCGAGGACCTCATCAACGAGCTCAAGGACAACTACACCGTCGTCATCGTGACCCACAACATGCAGCAGGCGGCGCGCGTGGCGGACAAGACGGCGTTCTTCAACATCGCCGGCACCGGCAAGCCGGGCAAGCTCATCGAGTACGACGACACCTCGGTGATCTTCAACAACCCCTCGAACAAGCAGACCGAGGACTACGTCTCCGGCCGCTTCGGCTGACCCTGGCGCGGCGCGCCCCGGGGCGGGACCCAGCATGGGTCCCGCCCCGTCGTCGTCTGCGGGCCGGTCAGAGCAGCGGGGATCCGGCCGCGGTGATCAGCAGGGAGGCACCGGCGCACACCAGCACAGTGGCCACCCAGTAGGCCACGATCCGTGACACCGCGGGCCAGCGCACGGACGTGTAGGGCTGGTTCTGCCCGGCGCCCACGATGGAGGCCACCGTGGAGTGCGTGGAGGACAGCGGCAGGTGCAGGGCGTAGGCGCCCACGAACAGGAGCGTGGCGCTGACCAGGGAGGCGATGCCGGCCCGCAGGGGGTCGAGGTCGACGATCCGCTCCGTCAGGGTGTGGGCGATGCGCCATCCCCCGAACAGGGTGCCGATCGCCAGGACGGTCCCGACGGACAGGGGGACCCACCAGTCCACGGCGGACGGTGCTCCCGCGCCGGCGAACGCCAGGAGCAGCACGAAGGTCATCCGCGTCCCGGACTGCACGCCGTGACCGAGGGCGTTGGCGGCCGCACTGACGGCCAGGGCCATCCGCGATGCCTGGTTCACCGTGCCGGGGGCGGCGTCCCGCGCCAGCCAGGTGGCCGGGGCGACGAGCAGCCAGGACAGGAACCAGGCCAGCAGGATGCTCAGGACCAGTCCCAGCATCATGGCGACCAGCAGCCCGGCTGACCAGCCGGCGTACAGCCCGAGGTCTCCGGTGATCGCCAGGGCGAGGCTGCCGCCGAGGACCGCGGAGATGATGGAGTGGGTCATGGAGACCGGCATGCCGCGGGACCAGGCGAACAGGCCCCAGCCCACGGCCACGAGGAACCCGACGCCGGCCAGCAGCAGTCCCTGCCCGCCCCCGTGGAGCTCCTCCGGGAGGCCCTGCCAGGCGGCCGTCATGAATCCGCCGGAGAGCACGCCGCCGACCAGGTTCATGGCCGCGGCGAGAAGGAGGGCCGCCCCGGGGGTCAGGGCCCGTTGGCGCACGGGGAGCGCGACGGCGTTGGGGGCGTCGCGCATGCCGTTGACGAGCCCGTAGGCAACGGACAGTGCGAGGACGACGACCAGCATGATCGTCATGACCGTGGGCACGGGCTCAGGACTCCCGGACGAGGATGCTGCCGAGGTGGGCGATGACCCGGCGCACGCTGGCGAGGGCGGCGTTGAGCGCGTGGGCGGTCTCGCGCTGGCGGTTGTAGTTGCGCTGCAGCAGGTCGTCGCTCATGCCGGCGACCCACTGGGTCATGAGCCGCTCGGACCGCTTGGACAGCCGCTGGAGCTGGATCCACGTCTCCTCGAGCTCGTCGAGGTCGCGGAACTGGCCGGTGGCGTCCCTGAACAGGTCGGCCTGCCGGCCCAGGATCTCCAGGATGTCCAGGGGGGCCTCGGGAAGCCGGTATTGCTCGGTGAAGATGACGAGGACCCCGGCGTTGCAGACCTTCTCCACGGCGTCGTTCAGGCCGTCCGCCAGCAGGTACAGGTCCTGCCGGGGCAGGGGGGTGATGAAGGCGCTGCGCAGGCTGGTCAGCAGGGCCATGTGGCGGGCCGTGGCGTCCGTGTCGATCAGGGTCAGTTCCTGGTCGGCTCCGGCTGCGTGCGCCGTGGGGGCGGCCATCAGCTGGACCACCCGGTCGACGGCGGCGCGCATCCCCTGGGCGAGGGCGGCGAGATGCTCGAGGCTGGCCGGATCCGGTGCCAGCAGGCGCGAGAGAGAAAGGTTCATCACCGTGCAGGATATCCCGAAGGGTGGGGCGGTGCCGGACCGGGAACGCCTCTCGGCGAGTGGCCGCTCATGGCGGCAGAATATTGGAGCCCGGGGTTACCGCGGCCCGGCACCGGTATCCAGTGTGCGCGCCCCGGCCCCGGCCTGTCCACCTCGGGAGCGGGGATCAGCCCGCCGCTGAACGCGGAATACTCAGTCCAGGGTTCCGGCACGCCAGGCGCCGGCGGCGGCCTCGAGGTCCTCGGCCGTGCCCAGCAACCGCTTGGCCTGGCGCAGCAGGGCCGTGGCCTGTGCCGGCTGGGCCGCGTCCAGCGCCTCGGCGTGGTGCGCCTGGCCCAGGCAGACCACGCGGCAGTAGGCGGCCGCACGCTCCAGCGCCACGCCGAAGTCCCCCGTGAAGGCACCGGTGAGGATGTGGTCCGTGAGCAGCTGCAGTTCGCGGGCCCCGGGTGGCTCGATCGCGCCGGCGATGGCCCGGGCCACGTGGGCGTCATGACCGGAGCGGTACCAGGAGGCCCAGAGCTGGCCGTTGCGGGTGGTCGCCGTCCGCAGGGCGTACAGGCGCCACAGGGCACCGCCCAGGGACACGGCGGGGGCATCGGCCCACAGCCGGGCCACCGTGTCGATGCCGGCATCCTCGACCAGCGCGACCAGCCGCCCCACCGTCTCCTCGCTGGCACCCGACCGGCCGCCGTCGAGCAGGGCGTGGGCCAGCAGCGCCGCGCCCTCCGCGGTCTGCGCCGGGTCCGGGCCGCCCTCGAAGGCCGCGAACTGCTCGGGGGCGAAGTGGCGGGGCCGATGATGGCGGACGGTGCCGGCCGCCGTCGAACTCGGGGACCGGCCGGAATGCCTCCGGGGGGACGTCACGGGCGGGGTGCCTCTCTGGAGAAGGTGAGGGAAGGGAAGATGCTGCCCCTCTACGGTACGCCCTGTGCGGGCGCGTGTGCGGGGACCGGGGCGCATCGTGGACCCACTGTCCGGGCCCGGCGGCACGTCGTTGCGGAACGGTGGATCCCCCATGAGGCAGGGCCGCCGTCCGCTAGCATGGACTGCGGCCTCATGCAGGCCGTGGGCCCTTAGCTCAGTTGGCAGAGCATCGGACTTTTAATCCGCGGGTCGTGGGTTCGATCCCCACAGGGCCCACCTGGGAAGGCCCCCGGCGCAGGAATGCGCGCCGGGGGCCTTCGTCGTCTCCACCGTGCCGTCCCCTGGGCCAGACGGTCGGGGCCTCGCCGGACCGAATTGATCTCAGGAACGTCTCGACCTCCCACGAATGATCAAGATTCGATAACCGGATCGGGGTGGGTGCTGGGTCGACGGGTGCCCGGATGCCGTCCCGATCGTGCTGCGGGGGTGCCCGAATCCCGCGTGGACGCGCGGTTTCCCCGCCGCGACCGGCGCTCCCGCGGACCGGACGCCGGGATGAGTGAGGCAGAACCGACCCCCCGGTCGTCACCCTGGCCGGGCTGCGCAGACCGCCGGTCCGTGCCTACGCTGGAAGGCATGAGTGCTTCCCCTCGGGCGCTCCGTCAACGACTTCTCCGTGGCGGCGCCCTCGTGCCTGCTGCCGTGGTGGCAGCGCTCATCGGCGTACCCGCGGCGTCGGCGGCACCGGCTGGGGGGCTGGCCACCCACGCCGCGATGCACTCGGGCGTGGGGCCGATGGCCCTGTTCGGCGTCGACGAGTCCCTGCCGGAGAACCCCGACCTGCTGCGGCACATGATGTGGTCCCGTTCCGGGAAGGTCCCCGCGGCCACTGCCGGTGACCTGCGCGTGGCCACCTTCTCCGCCGGGCTGACCCGGTCCGCCCCGGGCGTCCTGGCCGACGAGCTCTCCGCGCCCGGTTCGGTCCAGGCCCAGCGGGTCGCCGAGACGGTGCAGCGCGCCGCCCCGGACGTCGTGCTGCTGACGGACTTCGACGTGGACAGCGGCGAGGCCGCCGCGCAGTCGTTCCGGACGAACTACCTGGCCGTCGGCACCGGTGGACAGGAGGGGATCGACTACCCGCACGTCTACACCGCCGAGGTCAACAACGGCGTGGACACCGGGGCCGACCTGGACAACGACGGCGTGATCGGCGGTCCGGGCGACTCCTTCGGCCCCGGTGAGTTCGCCGGGCAACACGGCATGGTCCTGTTCTCCCGGCACCCGCTGGACGAGGACGGGATCCGGACGTTCCGCGACCTGCGCTGGGACACGGTGCCCGGCAACGCGATCCCGGAGGGGAAGTACACGGAGCTCGAGCGGTCCGTCCTGCGCCTGTCCTCCACCGCCCACTGGGACATCCCCGTGACGGTCGGCGACCGGACCGTGCACGTCCTCGCCGCGCAGCCGGAGGACCCCGGGGCGGGGACCACCCCGGTCGAGCGGCACCACGACGAGATGCGCTTCTGGGCCGACTACATCGTCGGCGACGCCGGCTACCTCAAGGACGACGACGGCCGTTCCGGTGGACTGCCCGCCGGCAGCGACTTCGTGCTCGTCGGGGACTTCGGCCCGCGCGCCGACCGGGTGCTCGACGGCGACCACCCCTCGGCCATCGCCTCACTGCTGGAGTCGGAGGCCATCCAGGACCCCGCGCCCGAGTCCGCCGGCGCCCTGGCCGCGGACCCGGACGCCGCGACGGCCACCCGGGCCGCCCGCGACGGCGACAGCCTGGAGCTGCTGCGCTCCGACTACGTGTTGCCCTCCGCGTCGCTGACCGCCACGGCCGCCGGGGTGTTCTGGCCCGCCAACGGGCAGCTGGGCTCCCACCTGACCCGGATCACCGACTCCGCCGAGGACGGGGAGGACCACCGGGTCACCGAGCGCCGCCTCGTGTGGACCGACCTGGGAATGGACTGATCCGCCATCGTGGAACGACAGACCCTCTCCAGCGGCCACCACGTCGTCTGGTCCCGCCCGGCAGGCCAGCGCCGGGGGACCGACCTGGTGGTGGTCATCCACGGCTACGGCGCCAATGAGGTGAGGGCCGCCCAGGCCTACTTCGGGATGCTCCCGGAGGGGACCACCGGCCTGGCCGTGCGCGGTGGCTTCGAGATCGATTCCGCCGCCTACCCGGTGGCCGACGGCGTCGACGGACTGGGCTCCGGTCCCGGCGGCCCGGACCCGGGCGCGTGGGGCTGGTTCCTGCTGGACTACTTCCTGACCAACGACTTCGCCGAGGTGGTGGCCTCGGCCCACCGGGTGTTCGACCTGCTCGACGCCGAGGAGGTCACCGGAGCCGGGTTCCGCTCGGTGGCGCTGCTCGGCCACTCCCAGGGGATGGCGATGGCCTCCACGGTGTACCGGCTGCGTCCGGAGGCCTTCGACTGCGTGGTGGGGCTCAGCGGCTTCGTGCTGTCCAACCCCCTGCTGGCGACCCTGGACGGCCCGCCGGAGGGCCCCGGGCCGCGTCCGTTCTTCTGGGGGCGTGACGTCGAGGACCTGGTCATCAACCCGGACGCGATCGCCCACACGGCGGACTGGCTCCAGGAGCACACGCACCTGACGGCCCGGACCTACGAGGGCATGGGCCACGGAACCAGCGCGGAGGAGGCCCGGGACGTGCGGATCTTCCTGAAGCACGCCCTGGCGATGAGCCGAGGTCAGTAGTCGCGGGTCTCCTTGCGCGAGATGGACTCACCCGTGTGCGGGTCCTGGACGTTGCGGGACTCGGTGACCCGGCGGTTGGCGGAACTGGAGGCGCCCATCTGGACCAGGGAGATGACCAGCAGCAGGGCCCCGGCGGCCATCAGGATGTAGCCGGCGATCGTCAGGTCGATCCCGGGGATCACGTCCTGGACGGCGAAGGCGATGATCGCGCCGATGGCGATCAGGGCGATGGAGGTGCCGAAGCGCATGGGGTCTCCTTCAGTCGGTCGTCCGACCGCAGACGCGGTCGGTCGTTGTCAGCGTAGTGTTTCATGGAGGACCACGGCCGCGCGGGACCAGACCGCGCAGCCCATCGTGTCACCGACGTGCAGGAGGCAGCCATGGTTAAGAAGAAGTCCATCATCGCCGGCGTCGCGGGCCAGAAGGCCGCCGACTTCGCGATCCAGCGCGTCGTCGACGAGCAGGGCAACCCCACCCCGGCGTTCCAGAGGGTCGTCCTCAGGGCCCTCGACGTGCAGCGGCCGCTGGTGCTGCGCAACCTCAACCGGCTGCGCCGCCAGAACCCGCAGGACACCCCCGCCCAGCTGGCTGAACGGCTGGGCAAGCAGTACCTGACCGCGGTCACCGGGGGCGGGGCCGCCGTCGGGGGGACCGCGGTGGTGCCGGGCGTGGGCACGGCCGCGGCGCTGGGACTCTCCGCCGCCGCGACCGTGGGCTTCCTCGAGGCGACCGCGCTGTACGCCCAGTCCGTGGCCGAGCTGATGGGGATCCCCACCGACGACCCGCAGCGGGCGCAGACCCTCGTCATGGCCGTCATGCTCGGCGAGGACGGCCGCCGGATGCTGCGGGACTTCTCCAGCCAGGCCAACGGCCGCGGGATGGGGCCGCTAGCCGGGCCGCTCTCGTTGGTCAGCGGCTCCGCCGGCGTCTCGGAGGTGCTGTTCAACCAGATGAAGCGGATGTTCATCAAGCGCTTCATCGTCCGGCAGGGCGCCGGGATGCTCGGGCGGGTGGTGCCCTTCGGGGTGGGGGCCGTCGTCGGCGGCCTCGCCAACCGGGTCATGGGCAAGGGCGTGGTGAGGGCCGCGCAGAACCTCTTCGGCCCGCTCCCGGCCACGATCCCGGGAGCCCTGGCCACCGAGCTCAAGGCCCTTCCGGCCGGCCGGAAGGGCCGCAGCGACGAGGCCGGCCCCGAGGCCGACGCAGAGGAGTTCGGCGAACTGCTGGCGGAGGACATCGAGACCGACTTCCAGCAACTGACGGACGACGGCACGCTCGAGGACCTGCGGCGCGAGGACCCGGAGGCCTTCGCCGCCGAGGTCGAGGCCGCCCGTGAGGCCCACCGCCGGGCCCGCGGGGACCGGTAGGCGGCCCGCCTCAGCCGAAGACGGCGTGGGCCACGGTGTAGATCGCCAGGCCCGCCAGTGCGCCCACGATCGAGCCGTTGATGCGGATGTACTGCAGGTCCTTGCCCATGTAGAGCTCGATGGTCCGGGAGGCCTGGCGGCCGTCCCATCGCTGGATGGTCTCCCCGATGACGCCCACCACCTCGGGACCGTAGGCCCGGGCCAGGTGCTGGGCCGCGTCCGAGGCCCAGCCGTCCACCCGGTCCGCGAGGGCTGGGTCCTCCTGGAGGCGCCCCCCGAGGTCCTGGAGGGCTGCCACCATGGCCTGGTGCAGGTCCGAGGCGGGATCGCGCAGCTGGACCAACAGGGCCTCCTTCGTGGTCGCCCAGGCCTGTCCGGCCCACTCGCGCATCCTCGGATCGTTGAACAGGTCCCGCTTGGCCTGCTCCACCCGGTCGCGCGTGAGCGGGTCCTCGCGCATGTCCCGGACCAGTTCGTCCAGCCACTGGTCCACGGAGCGGCGCAGCTCGTGCTGCGGTTCGGCACGCACCGAGGCCAGGTACTTCAGGGCCTCGGCATGGATCCGTTCCGCCAGCAGCTGGTCCACCACCTCGGGCACCCACTGCGGGGAGCGGCGCCGGACGCTGCGCAGGAAGAACTCGGGATTACGGGCCACCCAGTCCCCGGTGCGTGCCACCACCAGGTCCACCACCCGGTCATGGTGCCGCTCGGAGACCACCTTGCCCAGCACCGTGGACAGGGTCGGGGACCAGTCGGGCTCGACCATGTGGCGTTGCACCAGGCCGGCCAGCACGTCCCGGACCAGGACGTCGTCCAGGGCGTCCAGGATGCCCTCGGCGGTCGCGGAGACCTCGCGCGCCACCCGTTCGGCGTTCGGGCGCTGGCGCAGCCAGGCGCCCGCCCGGTCCGCCACCCGCAGGCCCTCCAGTTTCTCCCGGGCCACGTCCCCGGCCAGGAAGTTCTCCTGGACGAACGCCCCCAGGGACTCGCCGATGGTGTCCTTCTTGCGCGGGATGATCGCCGTGTGCGGGATCCTCAGGCCCATCGGGTGCCGGAACAGTGCGGTCACCGCGAACCAGTCCGCCAGCGCGCCGACCATCCCGCCCTCCGCGGCCGCCCGGACGTAGGCAAGCCACGGATAGCTCTCCTGCAGCGCGAAGGCCACCACGAAGATCACGGCCATGACCACCAGCAGTCCGGTCGCCACCAGCTTCATCCGCTTCAGCGCGGCCTCGCGTTCGGCCTCGCCGGTCCCGGCGGGGCCGGGCATGACGGCGGGCCCGGGAGCGACGTCGGCCCGGTGCTGCGCCCGGGCGGGGCCGGGCGCGGAGGTGGGCAGGCCGGCGTCGGGAAGGTTCTGGTCCATGGATCCTCCGGCCGGGGTCAAAGTGTCAGCACAAGTTAACCAGCAGGTCGCCTGCTGGCGGGGCGGCGCGTGCCCGCCGTTCCTAGGCTGGGCCCGTGTCCGACACCTCGATGCACGTCACCGGCCCGGAACACCCTCATCCTACGGATCACCGACCCCTGGTCATCGCCCACCGCGGGTCCTCGGCCGCCTTCGCCGAGAACACCCGTGCGGCGTTCCTGCACGCGCTCGCCGAGGGGGCCGACGGCGTGGAGGTGGACGTCCACCTGAGCCGCGACCGGCACCTGGTCTGCCTCCACGATCCCACCCTGGAACGGACCTCCGATGGCTCCGGGCCGGTCTCCGACCACACCCTGGCCCAGTTGCGCCGGATGGACTTCCACAGCTGGAAGGGAGCACGCCTTCCCGGGGAGTACGGTCCGGGATCGGCGCAATTGCTCACGCTGCCGGAGCTGATCGAGCTGCTCGTGGCGGCCGGCCGCCCGGTGCGCCTCGCCCTGGAGTTCAAGCATCCCAGCCCGTTCGGCCACGAGCTGGAGGAGCGCGCCCTGTCCTGGCTGCTGCAGGCGGGCTGGGACCCGGAGACCTCGCGGATCGGGGCGGTGGAGGTCTCCTTCATGAGCTTCTACGCCGGGTCCATGCAGTACCTGGCCCCGATGGTGGACACCGACCACCTCTGCCAGCTGGTGTCCACGGTGCCG
>JAPFFX010000173.1 GCA_026645375.1 Citricoccus sp. WCRC_4
TCACCGGTGCCCGCCCCCGCGGGCGGGCACCGGTGAGCGGTCACGGTCAGCGCTTCTGCTTGACGATCTTTTCCTGGGTGACCGCGTCGGCCGCCAGCGGATCGTGTTCCTCGTGCCCGGCGGCCACGAGCTGGCTGTCGCCCTCGCCGAAGAAGCCCTTCTTGAAGGACTCGACCTCGGCCTTGAGGGTCTCCAGGGCGGAGTCCTCGAGCTTCCCGGTCTCCCGGATCGACGCCAGGACCAGGTCCTTGTGGCGCAGGTGATCCAGGAACTCGCGCTCGAACCGCAACACGTCCTCGACCGGGACCTCGTCCAGGTGGCCGTTGGCGCCGGCCCAGATGGACACGACCTGCTCCTCGACCGGGTACGGGTTGTACTGCGGCTGCTTCAGCAGCTCGGTCAGCCGCTCGCCCCGGGCCAGCTGGCGGCGGGTGGCCGGATCCAGGTCAGAGGCGAACATGGCGAAGGCCTGCTGGTCGCGGTACTGCGCCAGGTCCAGCTTCAGGGTGCCGGAGACCTTCTTCATGGCCTTGATCTGCGCGGCACCGCCGACGCGGGACACGGAGATGCCCACGTCCACGGCCGGACGCTGGTTGGCGTTGAACAGGTCCGACTGCAGGAAGATCTGGCCGTCGGTGATCGAGATGACGTTGGTCGGGATGTAGGCCGAGACGTCGTTCGCCTTGGTCTCCACGATCGGCAGGCCGGTCATCGAGCCACCGCCGAGGTCGTCGGAGAGCTTGGCACAACGCTCCAGCAACCGGGAGTGCAGGTAGAACACGTCGCCCGGGTAGGCCTCGCGTCCCGGCGGGCGGCGCAGCAGCAGCGAGACCGCACGGTAGGCCTCGGCCTGCTTGGAGAGGTCGTCGAAGATGATCAGGACGTGCTTGCCGCCGTACATCCAGTGCTGGCCGATGGCCGAGCCGGCGTAGGGGGCCAGGTACTTGAAACCGGCCGGGTCAGAGGCCGGGGAGGCCACGATCGTGGTGTACTCCAGCGCGCCGTTCTCCTCCAGGGTGTGGCGGACGGCGGCGATGGTGGAGGCCTTCTGGCCGACGGCCACGTAGATGCAGCGGACCTGCTTGGTCGGGTCGCCCGAGGCCCAGTTGTCCCTCTGGTTCAGGATCGTGTCGATGCCGATGGCGGTCTTGCCCGTCTGGCGGTCACCGATGATCAGCTGGCGCTGGCCGCGGCCGATCGGGATCATCGCGTCGATGGACTTCATGCCGGTCTGGAGGGGCTCGTCGACGGACTTGCGCTGGGTCACGCCCGGCGCCTGCAGCTCCATGGCGCGGCGACCCTCGGCCTGGATCGGGCCCAGGTCGTCGATGGGTGCACCCAGCGGGTCCACCACGCGGCCCAGGAAGGCGTCGCCCACCGGCACGGAGAGGACCTCCCCGGTGCGCTGCACCTCCTGGCCCTCCTCGATGCCCTGGAAGTCACCCAGGACGACCACGCCGATCTCACGGGTGTCGAGGTTCTGGGCCAGGCCCAGCGTGCCGTCTTCGAAGCGAAGCAGCTCGTTGGCCATGGCGGAGGGCAGTCCCTCCACACGGGCGATGCCGTCCGCGGCGGAGACGACGTGGCCGACCTCCACACGCTCGGTGCCGGCCGGTTCGTAGGATGCCGCGAACTCATTCAGGGCATTGCGAACATCGTCAGCGTTGATGGTCAAGTCGGCCATCTGCGTTCCCTGCTCTCTAACGTTGGTGATCATCGAGATGACGATGACCGAAGGTGTCTGGGTGGATTCGTCGGACCGGCGTCAGCCGGCCAGTTTCCGCTGGAGGTCGAGGAGCCGGGTCTGGAGGGAGGAGTCGACGACGTCGTCGCCCACCTGGACCCGGATGCCACCGACCAGTTCGGGATCGACGGCCACGTCCAGCTTCAGGTCGCGGCCGAAGAGGCGCTTGAGCCCGGAGGCCAGGCGTTCCTGCTGCCCGGGCCCGAGCGGACGGGCGACCGTGACCTCGGCGATCCACGTCCGCTGGCGCTGGGCCACGGCGTCCACGAAGTCCCGGACCAGGTCGACCGGCTTGCTGCCGCGCGGGTTCTCCACGGCCTGGCGCACCAGCAGGCGCGCCTCCGGGGAGGCGCCTCCCATCAGTCGCTCGGCCAGGGTGCCCCGGGCTGCGGCGGGGGCCTGCGGATCCGTCAGTGCACGCTGGAGATCATGGGATTCCCCGACCGCACGGTTGAAGGACAACAGCTCGTCGGAGAGCCGTTCCAGTCCGCCCAGGCCCTCGCGTTCGGCTGACCCGGCCACCGCGGTGGTGGCCAGCTGCTCGAGCGCGTCACCGAAGTCCCGGTCCCGGGACCAGCGGCGGCCGGCGAGGTCGGCCAGGACGGTGAAGCCCGCCTCGGAGAGCTTGCCGCCGAACAGGGACCGGACCACGCCGACGCGACGCTCGGTCGTCCACGAGGGATCGGTCAGGGCCCGGCGCAGTGGCGCGCTGGAGTCGACCGTCCCGAGTGCCGAGAACAGTTCGCCGGCCAGCGGGAGTCCACCGGAGGTCAGGACGGGGTCCAGGTCCCGGCGGGCGGCCGTCAGTGAGTCGGAAGATGCACCGGCCATTACTCAGCAGCACCTGCGCTGGTGGAGGCCCGGCCCACGGTCTCGCTGCGCTCGAGGTCCTCGAGGAACCGGTCCACGACGCGCTGCGAGCGGGCATCGTCCTCGAGGGACTCGCCCACGATGCGACCGGCCAGCGTGGTGGCCAGGGCGCCGACGTCGTTGCGGAGCGAGGACTCGGCCTGCAGGCGCTCGGCGGCGATCTGGGCGTGGGCCTGCTCGACGATGCGGGCCGCCTCGCCGGAGGCCTTCTCGCGGGCGTCGGCCAGGATCTGGGCTCCCTCGGCGCGCGCCTCCTCGCGGATGCGGTTGGCCTCGGCGTAGCCCTCCTGCTGCTGCTGCTCGTAATTCGCCTTGAGGGCGTTGGCCTCGGCCTGGGCCTTCTCGGCCTTCTCGAGGCCGCCCTCGATCGCGGCGTACCGGTCCTGGTAAGCCTTCTCCAGGGCCGGTGCGATGTACTTGATCACGAGGAACATCAGCACGGCGAAGCCGACGGCGGTGACCAGCACCTCCCACCAGTTGGGGACGAGAGGATTCGCCCCCTCGGCTGCCGCGAGGATCGTTTCAGACCTGATCATGGTTCAACCATCCTTTGGTGATATTTCCTGTCATGGGTGGCCGGACTGCCGGCCGAGGATGGACAGGAATTAGAGGACGAAGGCGAAGACCAGGCCCAGGATGGCGAGGGCCTCGGCCAGGGCGAAGCCGAGCAGGGCGATCGGCTGCAGGATGCGCTGGGCCTCCGGCTGGCGGGCGACGCCGTTGATGTAGGCGGCGAAGATCAGGCCCACGCCGATCGCGGAGCCGATGGCGGCCAGGCCGTAGCCGATGAGGTTCAGGTTACCGGTGATTTCCATGGTGTTCCTTTCAAGATGCCAGGCGGCAGGTTGTGAGGGAATCCCCGGCGTGGTTCCGGCGAATGCCGGTACCGGGAAGTCATGTGGTGTCGGACGGCGTCCGCCACCCCGTTCCCGCTCCGTCCCGACTACTGCCGGGCTGGGCGGGGCCGGAAGGTCAGTGTTCGTTGGCGGCGAGGGCGCCCTGGATGTAGATCGCGGTCAGCAGGGTGAAGACGAAGGCCTGCAGGAACATGATCAGCAGCTCCAGGAAGTACATGGCCACGAACCCGAGGATCACCAGCACGCCGGTGCCCTGCAGGGCGAGGTTCCCGGTCTCCATGATGAGGTACTGCGCGCCGGCGCCGGCCAGCATCACGATCATGTGCCCGGAGAGCATGGTGGCCATCAGACGCAGGGAGTGGGTCAGCGGCCGGACGATGAAGTTGGAGATGATCTCCAGCGGCACCAGCAGGGGCAGGATCCAGCCCGGCACCCCGCTGGGGACGACGGCGAGCTTGAAGTAGCGCGGCCCGTTGCGGCGGACGCCGACGCCGATCCAGATGATGTAGACGATCAGCGCCATGGCATAGGCCGAACCGGCGTGCGAGAAGCTCGGCAGCTGCAGGAGCGGGATGGCGCCGAAGATGTTGTTCAGCAGGATGAAGAAGAAGATGCCGAACAGCAGCGGCACCCAGGCCCTGAACTCCTTCTCGCCGATGATGTCCCGGCCGATGCCGTTGCGCACGAAGGCGTAGCCGGACTCGGCCAGCCACTGGACCTTGCCGGGCTTGAGCTGCGCCTTGCGCATCGCCAGCATGAAGAAGGCGGCGATGAGGATGACCGACAGGATGATCATGGCCATCTGCTTGCCGAAGCCGGTGCCGTACTCGGCCATCCAGGGGATGATGTCCGGGAGGTGAGCGTCGTCGATCGTGGGAGGAACAAATCCACCCTCGTTGGTGGAGCTGGCGAGCACGATCGGTAGCACGCTGATCCTCTCTGCAGTGTCCGTCAGCGGAACGCGGTCAGTGGGCGTTCCCTCCACGCGGTCCCGGGCGGCGACATGGCTCAGCCCGGACCGTCGTTATTGATCGTTGATGAGCCTATCAAACCGGGCACGGTGCTCATGACCAGATCGGCCCTTTCGGCGCGGTTTTCGGGCCTCCGGGCGATTTATTTCTACGTTGTGTCGAAGTCGGGGCGGCCGGGGGCTCAGTCGTCGTAGATCTGCTGCCGGGTACGGGCGAAGACGGCCACCTCGGTGGCCTGCCAGGAGACGATGACCAGCAGTGCCCCCACGCCGGCGGGGAGGGCCTCGAGCCAGCCCGGGACGGGCACCACCGTGAGCAGCACCGCCATCAGCACGACCTTGACCACGAAGCCGAACAGGGCGATGGCGATGGCCTGGTCCCGCCAGCGGGTCCAGGACCAGGCGGTGAGCGCCAGGGTCATGGCGGACAGGGCCACGACGGCGGCACCGGCCAGTCCCAGCGATCCGGCGGCCTCGACGCCGGCCACCGGCCAGGCGATGACGGTGGCGACGGCGAGCGTGATGAGGCTCGTGGCCAGGCAGGCCGTCAGGATCCCCCACCAGTCGCGGGTGTTCTGGCGGGGCGCGCGGACGCCACCGGAGGGCCGTCGGGTCTTCGGTGCGGGCCTCATCGGCTCCCCCTTCTGGAACGGCGGACCCAGGGATGCAGGGTCAGGTAGCCGGCGCCGATCAGCAACACGGCCAGGACCGGCAGCACGATGCGCCAGTCCAGGAAATTCAGGGACACCACCCCGTAGGCGATGAGGAACGCCCACAGGTAGAGCAGCAATACCGCCTGCCGGTGCGTGTAGCCGCCGTCCACGAGCTTGTGGTGCAGGTGGCCGCGGTCGGCCGAGAACGGGCTGGTGCCCCGGGCGGTGCGCCGCACCACCGCCAGCGAGAGATCGATCAGCGGCAGGGCCACCACGGCGATCGGCAACAGGATGGGCATGTACGCCGGCACGTTCCGGAAGCGGAAGCCCTCCATCGCCTCGAAGTCGGCGGTGACGGCGACCGCGGCGGTGGCCAGGAGCAGGCCGATGAGCATCGCCCCGACCTCCCCCATGAAGATCCGCGCCGGGTTGAAGTTGTGCGGCAGGAACCCCAGGCAACAGCCGACGAGCAGTGCCATCAGCAGGGTGGCCAGGTTGGAGTAGTCGAACTGGTTGATGGTCCGGGTCAGCAGGTACGAGTAGATGAAGAACGCCGAACCGCCGATCACGGCGATGCCGGCCGCCAGGCCGTCCAGGCCGTCCACGAAGTTGATGGCGTTCATGGTCAGCACGAGGATGAAGATCGTCAGCCCGATCTGGACGGGCTCGCTGCCCACCGGGATCCAGCCCACCGGCATGGCCTCGACGCGGACGCCGTGCAGGGCCACCAGCGCGGCGGCGCCGACCTGGCCGGCGAGCTTGAGTGTCCAGTGCAGGTCCCACAGGTCATCGGCCACCCCCATGACCAGGACCACGGCCAGTGCCATCAGGACCCCGCGCACCGGGTCGGGATCGGTGAAGATCCCGTCCAGGAAGGGGACCATCGCACCGATGCCGAGGCCGGCCAGGACGCCGGCGAGCATGGCCACCCCGCCGAGCTTCGGCACCGGGCGTCGGTGCACGTCCCGCTGGCGGCGCGGGGTGTAGACCCGCCCCTTCAGCGCCAGGACCCGGACCGCGGGAGTCAGGACGAAGCTGACCAGGGCGGACAGGACCAGCAGCAGGAGGTAGGCCCTCATCGTCCGTCCGGTGCCGCGGGCCCGGCCTCGCCCGCGTCGCCGGCGGAGTCCGGCTCAGGTCCCCGGAGGTCGGGGACGACGCCGACGAGCTCGGAGAAGGCCAGGGCGCCCTGGCGGACCACCCGGAACGGCGAGACCGTGCAGTCGATGATGGTCGAGGGTGCGGAGACGTCGCGGTCGCCGTCGTCGAGGTAGACGGCCACGGCGTCGCCGAGCATCTCCTCGGCGGCCCGGGCCGACGTCGCGGCCGGCAGGCCGGTCCGGTTGGCACTGGAGACGGCCATCGGACCGACCTCCTGGAGCAGTTCGCGGGCGACCTGGTCGTCGGGGACCCGCAGCGCCACGGTCCCCCGGGTCTCCCCCAGGTCCCAGGCCAGCGACGGCTGGGCAGTGAGGATCAGGGTGAGCGCACCGGGCCAGAAGGCCTCGGCCAGCTCCCGCGCAGCCGCGGGGATGTCCACGGCCAGGCCGTCCATCACCTGGGGGGCCCCGATCAGCACGGGCGGGGGCATCGAGCGTCCCCGGCCCTTGGCGGCCAGCAGGACGGCCACGGCCTGGGGCGAGAAGGCGTCGGCGCCGATCCCGTAGACGGTGTCCGTCGGCAGCACGACGCACTGCTGCCGGCCCAGGGCCTGCCGCGCCGCCGCGATGCCCTCGTCCAGTCCGGGCTCAGTGGTGCAGTCGATCATCGTGCTCACGGTGCCATTGTCCCATCGTCGTCCCCGGTGGCCCGCCCCTTCACGGGCAGCGCGGTGCGGACGGCCTCGGTGAAGCGCGTCCGGCCGTTGAGGTCATCGTGGGTGAGCACCGCGGTGAACAGCCCGTCCCGTGCGAGCAGCCGGGCCATGGCGGCCTTCTGGGTGTCGTCGTGCTCCATGACCAGCACGCCACCGGGACGCAACAGCCGGGCCGCCGTCGCGGCGATCACGGTCGGCATCCGCATGCCGTCCGTTCCCCCGCCGTAGAGCGCGCGTTCGGGGTCCCGGCGCGCCTCGGCCTGCTCCGGGATGCGGCCGTCGGGGACGTAGGGCGGGTTGGACACCACGACGTCGACGCGGCCGTCGAGCGCGGACAGGGCGGTGGCGGCGTCGTCCAGGTGCAGGTCGACACCGCGCGGCCCGAGATTGGCGGCAGCCCACCAGGCGGCCTCCGGGTCGGCCTCGACCGCGTGCAGTCGGGCGCCCGGGACCTCATCGGCCATCGCGGCGGCGATCGCCCCGGAACCCGTGCACAGGTCCACGCCCGTGACGTCCCCCGCCCCGCGCACCCGCACGGCGTCGGCGAGGGCCTCGATGGCCCGTCCGGCCACGAGCTCGGTCTCCGGCCGGGGCAGGAACACCCCGGGGCCGACCTGCAGGTCCACGGACCGGAAGGGGGCGGTGCCGGTCAGGTACTGCAGGGGCGTGCGCGTGGACCGGGAGATCACCAGGCGGCGGAGGTCCACGGCCTGCACCGCCGTCAGCGCACGGCCGGACACCGCCCACGCGGCCACCTCTCCGCGCGAGGCACCCAGGGCGTGGGCGGCCAGCAGTTCGGCGTCGGCGCGCGGGGACGGGACGCCGGCCGCGGCCAGCAGCTCGGTCCCGGAGCGCAACAGCACGTCCAGCCCCCGGTCCTCCGGTGCTCCCGCGGACCGGGCGCCGTACGCACCGCCGGTGCCGGCCGGCGTCGGGCGCGGACGTGAGGGGGTGGCGCGCTCCGTGGTCATCGCGTCTGTCATGAGCGCTCCCCTACCTCCCCCGGCCTGCCTGGTCCCGCCCGGAGTGCTGGCCCAGCGACTCCAGCCGGTGCTGTTCGTCCAGGTCGATGCAGGACTGCAGGACGGGACCCAGGTCCCCGTCGAGGACGGCATCGAGATTGTAGGCCTTGTACCCGGTCCGGTGGTCGGCGATCCGGTTCTCCGGGTAGTTGTAGGTGCGGATCCGCTCGGACCGGTCCATGGTGCGTACCTGCGAGGCCCGCGTGGCCGCGTTCTCGGCGTCCAGCTGTTCCTGCTGGTGCGCCAGCAGCCTCGAGCGCAGCACCCGCATGCCGGCCTCACGGTTCTGGATCTGGGACTTCTCGTTCTGCATGGACACCACGATCCCGGTGGGCAGGTGCGTGATGCGCACTGCGGAGTCGGTGGTGTTGACGGACTGGCCACCGGGTCCCGAGGACCGGAACACGTCGATCTTCAGGTCGTTCGCGCTGATCTGCACCTCCTCCGGTTCGTCGACCTCCGGGAACACCAGCACGCCGGCGGCCGAGGTGTGGATCCGGCCCTGCGACTCGGTCACGGGCACCCGCTGCACGCGGTGCACCCCGCCCTCGAACTTCAGGTGGGCGTAGACCCCCTCCGCCGGGTCGGTGGAGGAACCCTTGATGGCCACCTGGACGTCCTTGTACCCGCCCAGGTCGGACTCGGTGGACGAGAGGATCTCCGTCTTCCAGCCCTTGGCCTCGGCGAACCGCACGTACATCCGCAGCAGGTCTCCGGCGAACAGGGCGGCCTCCTCACCGCCCTCACCGCCCTTGATCTCCAGGATGGCATCACGTGCGTCGGAGGGATCGCGCGGTATGAGCAGCCGGCGCAGTCGCTCCGCGGCCTGGTCCGCGGCATCCTGCAGGGCCGGCACCTCGGCGGCGAAGTCCGGGTCGTCCTGTCCCAGTTCCGTCGCGTCCGCGAGGTCCTCGGCGGCCTGCCGCCAGGCCCGGTGGGCGGAGACGATCCCGTTGAGCTCCGCATAGCGGCGTCCGAGCCTGCGGGACAGGGCCTGGTCCTGGTGGACGGCCGGGTCGGCGAGACGCTCGGTGAGTTCGCGGTGCTCGTCCAGCAGCTCCTGCACGGACTCGAACATGGTGGTTCCTTCAGTCGGTGGCCGCCGGCGGCGGGGGCGTCAGCGGGGATCGGTGGTGGGGGTCAGCGGAAACGACTCAGCCCCCGGCCCGCCGCGTCCGTGCGGTGGGCCGGGGGCCGGCGTCGGTGCTACTTCTCGCCCTTGGGCCCCAGCGTGGTCTTGGAGACCAGCATGAGGAACTCGGCGTTGGACTGGGTGTCCTTGATCTTGTTGGTCAGGATCTCCAGTGCCTGCTGCGTGTCCAGGCCGGACAGCACCCGGCGCAGCTTCCACATGATCTTGATCTCCTCGCCGGAGAGCAGGTTCTCCTCGCGGCGGGTGCCGGAGGCGTTGACGTCCACGGCGGGGAAGATCCGCTTGTCCGCCAGCTGGCGGGACAGGCGCAGCTCCATGTTGCCGGTGCCCTTGAACTCCTCGAAGATGACCTCGTCCATCTTGGACCCGGTCTCCACGAGGGCGGTGGCGAGGATCGTGAGGGAGCCGCCGTTCTCGATGTTGCGGGCCGCGCCGAAGAACTTCTTCGGCGGGTACAGCGCCGCCGAGTCCACGCCGCCGGAGAGGATGCGCCCGGAGGCGGGGGCCGAGAGGTTGTAGGCCCGGCCCAGGCGGGTCATGGAGTCCAGGAGCACGACGACGTCGTGGCCGAGCTCCACGAGGCGCTTCGCCCGTTCGATGGCGAGCTCCGCGACCGTGGTGTGGTCGTCGGCGGGGCGGTCGAAGGTCGAGGCGATGACCTCGCCCTTGACGGTGCGCTGCATGTCGGTGACCTCTTCGGGCCGCTCGTCGACGAGCACGCCCATGAGGTGGGCCTCGGGGTTGTTCTGCGCGATCGCATTGGCGATCTGCTGGAGAACGATCGTCTTTCCCGCCTTGGGTGGCGCGACGATGAGGCCGCGCTGGCCCTTGCCGATGGGCGCGATGAGGTCGATGATGCGCTGGGTGAGCTTGGTGGGCTCGGTCTCCATGCGCAGCCGATCCTGCGGGTAGAGCGGGGTGAGCTTGCCGAACTCGATGCGCGCGGCCGCCTC